>NZ_BAIO01000013.1 GCF_000613305.1 Komagataeibacter kakiaceti JCM 25156 | reverse complement strand
CGGATACGGCCGGTGCCGGCACCAGCGCAGGCGCGCCGACGACAGGATGCGGCGCGGCAGCCTGCACGTTGAAACCAAGATGACGGCCAACCCATGAATTATCGAACGTCTGCTCAAGCCTGCCCAACTGGGCACCGATGCCGTCCGTCAGCACATGCCATTCGGCGCTCAGGCTGGCGAGCATCCGCGACGGCAGGCCGCCGGTCCAGCCATCCAGCCAGTGGACGAAATCAAGGAATAACTGCCTGACGATGCCAAATTCACCAGCGAATCCTCCGCCAAGGCCCCGCATGGCCTGACCGATGCCTCGCATGGCCCGCTCCCAGTCTCCGGTGAACACACCGGCCACGAAGTTGCCCAGCCCCCGCAGCTCTTCCATCGCGCCATGTCCTATGGCGTGGAACATCCCCGAAAAACGATCCCAGTGCAGGGCGATGTCCCCGATGGCGGCAACGATGATGCCCGCGACCGCCAGGAACCCGCCACCCAGCCCGATGGTGGCGACACGCCCCAGACCCATAACGGTCGCCATGGTGCGTGACAGGCCAATGACGGAACGCAAAGGTGAAAGCAGAAGGCTGATCGCGGCGCGCGCGGGACCACCCACGACCTTCAGGGCCGAAAACGCCGCCGTCAGGCCCAGCACCGCCCCGATCGTGCCCGTCAATACGCTGGTGGCACCCGGCACATGCCGGTCGAGCCAGTCCCATGCCTCTACGCCATGATTGAGTGCGGCTGTCATCATATTCAGGGTCGGGACGAAACCTTCCCCAATGCGACGGTTGATCTGGCTTAATGCTTCTTCAAACGCCTGAAGGCGTATCTGTGTTGACCCGATCCCGGTAGTGAAATCCTCGTTGATGACGGATTGATCCGCCCCCGATGTCCGCTGGTGTATCTGATCATACTGATCCCAGTGCCGCATGAGGCCGCCGCCGCCACAAAAGAATCATGATTGCGGAACAGATCACCCATCGCCCTGGCATCAGTTCCGTTATTGGTCACCCGTCTGATGACATTCATCATAGCCAGCAGCGGATCGGTCCCGTTATGTCGCGCCCTCTCTTCCTCGCCAAACATATCGACGCCGTAGTGCCGGAAACGCTGCGCCGTATGGCCCTGGTTAAGATCGACCAGCAACTGCTTTACATCCGTTACGGCCTCACTGTCGTAGCCGGTCGATTTGCGCACAACAGCCAGCGCAGACGCAAGGTCATCGACGCCACCGCGCCCGTGCATGCCGAACACCCCGGCCGTGGCGGCCGCCTGGGGCAGTAATGGGGCCAGTTTCTCAAACGGCAGGTCGGCGGATTTCCCGGCCAGAGCAACGGATGCCAGGGCACCCCCCAACTGCTGATCGGTGATGCCAAGGCTTTCCTGCAAGGCGAACGCACTGCGGGCTACGGCATCCGGCGCGGCATTATATGCTGTGGCAATATGCGCGGTGGTCGGCATGACCGCATTGACACGATCGGCGCTGTAGCCTTCGCGGTTGTAGAACCCGGCCGCCTCGGCCAGATCATTCCCACGCTGTCCGGTCGCGCGCGCCAGCGCATCCAGATGGCGTCCATAATCCGCGACGAATGCACGGTTGGCTCCCCCATGCAGTTCGTCGCCAATGCCGATATGCACCAGCGTATTGTCATATTCTGCCGCCGCATGGATCGGCTCCAGCATGCCGACCGTCGCCATGGCGGCCGTCATGCCGTTATGCATGGCATGCTGGAGGCTCTCGGAAAAGCCATGTGCCGCGTCGCGCACGCCACCGGTCGCTGTGCCGATCGGGCCATCACGAACGTCCGCGACCATGCCGGTCATCTGTTCGCGCGCTTCACGCACGCGGGCCATGAGGCCGTCCAGAGCGGTAGTCGCGCGGGCCGCGCCTTCGGCAATCTCGTTGCCCATCACGACGCCCTGCGCACCGGCCGCATCCAGCGCCTCGCCCAGTGGCTCGGCCCCGCGCACGATAACGTCGATCAGCCCGTCGCCCATGATGGCGCTGGCCGCCGTCACCGTTTCCTCGGTGGCGGCAATACTGTCCAGCATGTCCTCGAAACCGCGCAGGGCGGTAGCGGCGCGGGTGGCGCTATCAGCCACTTCCGCACCCATGGCTTCCCCCGCTTCGCCAACCGCCCTGGCGGAGCCTGCGGTGCCTCTCAGGGCCTTTTCAAGCGCCTCTGCGCCGGTAGTCGCGCGGGTGATCGGGGCCAGCATGGCCGCCAGCGGATCAATGGCCCCGGCCAGGCGGTCCAGCGTGGCTTCAAGCCGGTCAACGGTCGCGATCAGCCTGTCAAAGCCGGGTGCGGCATCATCCTGTAGTGTCAGCCGCAGCGAGGCGGTCAACTGGCCGTCCATATCAGCGCCTCATCCCTGCTGCCCGGCCTGCTGGGCAAATAATTCCCGAAGGTTATCGGACCAGAACCGCATGTCCTCCCAGGTCATTCCCCACAGGTCCGCCATGGGGAAATGCAGGTAATGCGCCAGAGAGGTCATGATGACCGGCCAGTTTACAGGCCAGGATTGATAAAAACGCTCACGATGACCTGCGCCGCCATGAAGTCCGGACCGTCCAGGTCATCAAACAGCATCGCACCCACCGGACCGTTCAGGCCCGATGAGACCTGCATCAGGCTCATGATGAAGCTGCCTTCATCGCGCTTGCGCGCCTGCGCTTCACGAATCTGCTTGCCCTTCAGGGGGCGGAACACCAACTGATCCACAAAACGCTCGGACACAACGTCACCCGGCCCTTTGGTGGTCTGCTTCGCGGGGGCCAGCAGCGGCAGGATCACTGCTCCGTTCTCGCCCTTCAGCGCGCGCCTGGGGAAACCGGGCCCGGCGGGTTCAAGACCCTCCACGCGCGCGGTTTCCGGCAGGAATGATTCCGCCGCTTCTTCCGCCGGACCGCCGCCCGTTCCCGGTGTGAATTCGGGCATCTCGTTATGTTTACGCACTGGCTGTATGCTCCGTGTAGATGTCGAAATACCATGTGGCGGGTGATTTGCCGCCGTTGTCCGTGGTGGTGGGTTTCTGTTCAAGGAAGGCGTCCGAGATGGAGAACACCTGCCCGGTGTCGCAGACCAACTGCATGGGACCACGGCGCACCGTGTCGAACATGCTGGTCACGTTGTCCCCGGTCCCGACCACCGGCGTCGCCTTGATGATGCCGCCTTCATAGGCCCCGGCGCGCCGGGTCTTCATGCCGGTCAGGACACGGTTGTTCTTGCGACCAGGCAACTGGATGGAACTGCCTTCACCGCAGTCCATCTGCTGGGTGCCCACATAGATCGTGACGATGCCAATAACGTCGTTTGAATCTGCTGCCATTTTTACACCTCAACCTGAATCTGGCCGTCCAGACGGATCAGGCTGCCGATGACCTGAATGGGGGCCGTATAGAGCATGCGGTTCCGGTTATCCGGATCGCGCCAGAACACCGCCTGCGGGCCAAGGGTATCGACATTCTCGATCCATCCATTCGCCTCGTAGATCTTGCACTGGGCAATCCATTCCGCCTTCGCGAGTGACGGCGTGATGACACCATCAGCCATGGACAGCGATGACCCGTCATCCGCCAGCTTGTAGGTGGCCCAGCCGCTTCCGGTGTAGGTCCGGAACTCGTAGCGCACCCGCGTCGCGGTCTTGACCGTCATGATGTCCTGCCATGACGTATCCGGCAGGTCGTTCGCGTCGGTCTTGTAAGATGTCACGGCCCGTTCAAGCGTGACCGTTCCATCCTGCCCCACATCGAAGGTCGCACCACCCTGACCAAGGATGACGTTGCGCATTTCCTCGGTGAACAGGTCACCATCGTCAGGACCAAGCCCCTCCAGTCCGGTCAGCACAAGGTCACGCATCTGGCGCGCGGGGTCATTATTGGACGCCTGGGCGGCGATGCCACAGAACACCGCACCGGCTTCCCACGGCGACCATTTGGGAGCGTTGGCGGCCAACACGCACAGATACGGGCAGTTCAGCCCCTCCAGCAGGGTCAGGGTGTCCGCATAAGAGCCACGGAAACCGATATACCCGTGGGCATCCTTGCGCACCATCGCGCCATACCGCCGGGTCAGTTCCGCCGTGAATTCGGTCAGGTTCGGCGTGTCGGTCAGGCCGAGGAAGATGTCCGTGTACCATGTGTTGGATACAGCATCGAGCGCGTCCTCGATGTCCGGCGCGCCGCCACCGCCAGAGAACGGCGTGACGGTAAAGGACAGCCCCGGCACCTGATCCGTCAGGGCGGAACTCATGCGCAGGTCAATGTTGTTGCCTTCAGCGCCCTTTTCCTTCAGCGCCACAGTCACGGCCGCCGTGGTGGCGTCGGCCGTCATGGTCACCATGTTCGCGGCATCGGTCACGGTGGCCAGCGCCGCGATCAGCGCCGCCTGTGCCTGTGCGGCCGTGGTGCCGGACGGCACGGTAACGGGAATACGCACGCCACCCACCACAACGGCAAAGGTGCCAGCACCCGTGGCGGTTCCTACGGGCAGCACGCTGCCCATGGCGGCAAGGCCATCCTGCACGGGGGCCACGCCGATGACATCAATCTGTGCATACGGTGCCGCATTCAGCAGCTTGACCACGGCACGGGCCAGCCGCGTGCCCGGACCAAACAGCGCAGGCGGCTGCGAGGGGTCCGTCACCGGGACCGGCACCAGCGGCTGCACCATCCCGCCGGACAACTGCCCGATGACCAGAATGCGTAGCGGCATGGCCGTCAGCGTGGTGCCCGTGCGGATCGCCACCACCTCGGCATTGGAGCCGGGGACGTTCCAGTTATCGGGAATCTGGGTCAGGACACTCATGCCTTGGCTCCCGGTGTTGCAGGTTTCGCGGGGGCAGCAGCAGGCGCTGCGGCCGTGGCCGCCGCTTTCGCGGCTGCTGCCGCGACTTCATCAGGGGGCATGATGTCCCCCCACTTGCGCAGCCGCCGCCAGTAGCGATCCGACAGGTCAACCTCGAACGGGCCTTTGCCCATGTCGCGGCCCTTCGCATCGCGGATGATCGTGCCCGGTTTCGGCACGACTTTCAGGGTCTTGCTCATGATGATCTGCTTTCCGTATCGAAAACGACGTCCTCGACCACGCCATCGCCGGGGGTGAACGTCCATGTGCCTTCCAGCCTGGTCAGCGTGGGCATGTCGGCCGTCAGGTATCGCTCATTGAAGGCAAGGTTCTCGACCACGACATTCATCGTCACGATGGCCGTGCGATCGTTGATCCAGTCGCAGGATTCCAGATTGCTGACCGACCGGACCCGCACCGTGCCACCCCTGATCTTCCTACCGTTCAGGGCATGGACAGCAGTGGATGCCACCCCCATTGCGCCGGGCATCGTGTCCGTGCCGAGAATCAGGTCTTCAGGGAGGGGCGTCTTGACCAGCAGGAAGATGGGAAATGATGCATCTCCCCGAAACTGGCGGCCACCACGGTCGTTCCCCGGCACCCATCCTGCCCATGACATGCCGATCATCGGCGCTTTGGCGGAGATTTCCTGCCACCGTTGCGGGGTCATGCGCGGCTGCACGGTCCGGTATCTGAACAGATTTTCCGGGAAATAGGGCACCAGCAGCGCGCGCAGGCCATTCCATGCCTCCAGCAGCGGGCCACCATTACGCAGGCGCGCACTGGGGCACTGGTCGGCACTGAATTCACGCGCCGTCATGAACAGCGCCCCATGAATGCCGGACGCCGGGCCACGAAATTCGAAAAGTCGGTGCCGACATTGATGGCGATCTCACCATCCAGCGTGACGCTCCCGACATTGACCGACTTCAGCCAGGCAATCGCATCCTTGTATCCGCCGCGCACGGCGTTGGATGGTTCGGCGTCCGATCGGTTCCACAGCCGCCAGCGCGCGATATCGCAGCATACGCGCGCGATCATCGGATCGGTGCCGTTGATCGGCATCTGGTAACGCTGGCGCAGGTAGCTGTCGATTTCGGCCGATGCCGTTACCAGCTCCGTGTTTACCCGGCTGGTGTCGATCGTCTCGCGGGGCTGGCCTTCGGGGGTGGTGACCAGGATCAGTTCCTCATCACCAAACGCCTCGCGCATGTCCGCCAGTTGGGCGTACTGGCTCATTCCTTGACCCCGATCACTTCCAGCATCGGCTCGGCCACCAGCATCGCCAGTTGCTCCGCATTGAAGTGGTCGGCCGCATAGACCTCCACCGCCGGGTGGGCGATGCCCGCGCGCCGGAAACCCGGCTCACGGCACACGATGATCAGGCTGTCATTGGGCACGCTGCGCGCATGCCCTTTTGACAGCAGGACCACCTGAGACGATACGGCCTGCGCCTGGGCGGCTTTCGCCTCGGCATCCATCACCTCGTCGAACTTCTCGACCAGATGCTCGACGACACCGCCGGTGGCTTCCGTGCCAACCGTCGCGGTCTTCGTATTCTGGGCTGCTGTGGACTTTGCGGACATCGGTTAGTTCCCCACGGCCTGCGGCAGACGGTCCGCGACCAGCAGGTCGCAATAATCGGCCCAGACGTTGGTGCCGGGCACCCACGTCTTGCCGTCCGGTGCCAGCACGGGTACCAGCGTGCTTTTCAGCAGCGTGCGCAGCGGGCCTTCCATGTTCTTCGGCCCCACGACCAGCTTGGGGCTGACGCCATAGGGCGACCCGTCCCGGCGGCACTGCGAGGCCATCGCGCCCACGATCGAATTGAACACATCCGCCGTGGGTGGCCGGTTGGTGCAATAGGCGAACATGTGGAAGCCAAACCCCGCAGCACAGCGGCCGTCCGTGCCCCATACGAACTCGTCATCGTTGAAGACATTTCCCGAGGTAAGCTGGGTCTTGGCGATGATCGAGAACGGGCGACGCGGCTGGAAGATGATGGGTTTCAGCGCACGGCTTGTGTCAAACACATACCACCACGGCTGGGCCTGCTCACCATCCTGGATGGTGTCGATATTGGCGTAAGAGAACAGATCGCCATTGCTGTCGTAGGCCGGGTGATCCTTGTCGAA
This sequence comes from Komagataeibacter kakiaceti JCM 25156, assembly GCF_000613305.1. Next base: position 16,368 of record NZ_BAIO01000013.1, on the reverse strand, counting down.
ATAGGGCTGGCCGTCCATGCACAGTTCGGTGCGTCCCTTGCCCAACTGTTCATAAACCAGCTTGTCAGGCAGGGAACCGGCATCCGATCCCAGTTCCTCGACCACCGGCATCAGCATGCCGTAATCGTCATCGTCCAGGTCATCGCGGGAGATCGAAAGGGTTTCCTCGAACTTCCGGTTGATGATCTGCATGCGTCCACCCACACTCAGGCGGTGGACGACGCGCGATCCCTTCCATTCACGCAGCCCCGGCAGTTCCGCCAGACGCGGGTAGAAGTTGGACCGCTGGTGGACGGGATGACCATGGAGAACTTCTGATAGGTCGGGGCGACGACCGACAGGCGCCTGTTGAACGCCACGTTGATGCGCGTGGTCAGCGCGTTGATGTTGCCTGCGTTGATTTCCATGTCGGTCGCCTTACTGGATCAGGACGAAGGGCACGCCGTTTTCGTCCAGGCCGGACAGCGTGCCGACCTGGAGACGCGCAGTGCCGCCTTCGGGGGTTTCGGTGAGGGACACCGTTTCATCGTCGATGGCGTAAACCGTCGCACCAACATTGGCCCACGTGGGAGCCGTGTCGAACGGCAGAGCAAACGCATCCTTTTCGATCCATGCGGGACCGGGACCGCTCTGGTCGCCATAGACCTGCGACGTGCCGGAATTGTCCTGACGCCCACGGGCAATGCCCATGATCGCCACGAGGGGGGACGGCGTGCCGGTGCTGCCAGCCGGAACGGCGGTGCCGTCCTGGCAGACCGCCGTAATGGCCCCGCGATACACGCAGAACCCGGCCGCGACAGATAGCGGGAATTCAGGGCGCGCGCCGCAGCGGATGCGGTCCAGCGCCCGGTCATCAGACAGAGCCATGGTTGCCTCCAAACTGCTGGATGTCCGCCTCGGTCACCCCGAAAGCCGCGTCCATCTTGGCCACGGCGGCCGCGTCAGCACCATCCATATCCATGGTGGTGCTGCGACCACCATTGGCCGAATGCCGGACCATCTGTCCCTGCGGCAGCTTGGGCAGGCCATTGATGATGCGCATGGCCATTTCCGGATTACTGGCGTGAAGGCTGACCAGTTCGGTGCGCAGGCTCTCACTGATGACCCGGCCGTCACGCGCGGCGGCATCCACTGCGGTCTCGGCATCGCGCCTGGCGCTCTGCTGGCGCAGCTCGGTCAACTGCGTTTCCATCGCCTGCATGCGCTGGGTATTGGCCTGCCCGCCTTCCACGCTGGCGCGCACGGCCGCAAGGATGGCGTCGGTGCCTGCATCGGCACCAAGACCGACCAGCGTGCCCAGGCTTGAATGCAGGGAAGTGGTTGCGGCACTGGCCGTCCGTGCCGCCTCAAGCGCGCGATCGACGTCGGCCTGCGTCGCCGTGTCGGGAAGCCCGAGGCGGCGCGCCAGTTCTGCGAGGTCCATCCTCGTCTCCTGTCTGTGATGTAGGGTGTGAAGGTCAAGCAGGTTGGGGTCATTGGTCAGGGCAGCGCGCCTGATCAGCGTCACGTTTCCCTGTGCGTCATGATCAAAAACCGGGCTGACCCCGCGATAGGACTTGTTATCCATCGCACTGTGCCCGGAAGCATTCCATTCGACACGGCCCCAGATGCCGTCATCACGGGCCTGCAATTCCGTGATCCAGCCCATGGCGGGACTGGGCAGTCCGATCTTGGCGGCAATATCGGTGGAATGGTTTTCGTCCAGCGTCAGCTTGCCACCAGCCGCACGCATGCTGGCCGTCATGAGCGCCGCCGGATCGCGCGGCGTGGTATAGGGACCGCGCCCGTCCTTGCCCTCAAAGCGACCCGCCGGAAGGAGGTGTATCCACTCCGGCGCGCTGCCCGTCTGGGGCAACTGCATCATGTGATATGAAGTTGACCTGTTCATCAGGACCGAACATCGCGCGTGGCGATGCGTCCGTGCATCCTGCACTACTGCATGGTGATCCTGGGCAGGGACGGATGGGCGGATTACGATCCGCCTCATATTTCGCCATACAGGGGCGTATGGGGTCAGATGCGCCCGATCATGCGCAGGTGGGGCATAAAATCAATCCTGCCCCCTCTTAAACCCTCTTACGGGTCTCTTAAAATCAATCCTACGCCCACATAATGTATCAGCGCCGGATTGCACTCGTGTACATATCCTCCAACTGACCCACCACCATCTCCCGGTCCTCGCTGGAAAAGCCGAGGTATGGACGCGCGGGAACATGCACGCTGGATGCATGGATCAGGACATCACCCATCACGAATGACAGTTGTGGCGCATTTTTGGGCTGGATGATCGCACCATACTGGTGGACACGGCCGTATATGACATCCGTTCCCACGACAACGGCATTCCCGTCCACGCCCGACCGGATGCTGTTGTAAAGGTGAAGGTCCGGCCCGAGCAGAATGCCAGCCCCCTTCTTGCCCCGCTCATACAACGGGTTCAGCGGAGCGTAGCTTTCCCATTTCACCCCATCGGGGTCCACGCCATCGCGCATGCGCTCACGGGTGCTGCTCTCCAGTCCCAGACCAATTGCCCCCAACAGCCTCTGCGGGTTGCGTCCGACCGCCACCATTCGCGTCAGGGCATCCCTGATCCCGGCCATATCCTGCCCAACACTGAAAACTGTCATGGAATTCTTCCTCATGCCGTCCTATGTAATGGGTGCGGCGTGCAGTGACGCGGCGATATTCAGCCGACCGCAGGACCGCCCTTGTGGCGGGATCATATTGTGGGGTTTACGGCTGGCCCCACCTGCACGCCGTTCAGTTTCCATCCCCCTGATCCTCATCGTCGGGAATATCCGCCATATCACCGAATATGGGCGGGAGCTTGCGCACGGCGCGCAATGCTTTTTTCTTCGTGTATCGGTGGAAGGACAGGAGGTAGTTTTCAGACCCGTCCTGCGTTGTCTTTACGACCGCGCGGTAAAGTCGGCCGCCTGACGGATACAGCAGCATGGCCCTGCGTTCGCCTTTTCCGACCACAACAACGGGTTTCTCCAGGGTCGCGGGAGCCTGCCTGTAATCAGCGCCGGTCAGATCGGAATGGTGATCATCCTGTTTCGTCAGGGTGCCCCCCGAAAGCAGGACTTTGCGGGACGTGCCGCCAATTGCCTCGCGTACATGCTCGGGCAACGTGCCCACCTCGGCAATTCCCACCGGATGATCGAGCAGATGCATGACATTTTCCTGATGCGCACTGTCAGCATGCTCCCTGGGAATGGGCAACGTAGGCGTCACCCCCGGCGCGGGCTGTGCGGGTCCGGCATCTGTCGCGGCAGGAAACCGGCCTGGGCGAACTGACGGCCCGATGTCGGGTGCCTGCCCGGATAGCCACGCCTTGCCCGGATTATAGGCGAATCCGGGGTCAATCCCGGCGGGAACCTCAATCACCTGCCCGTACGGGGGTTGCGCCATGGCCGCAGGTCAAGCGCCGGTCGTTCCGACACGCTCCAGCCACGCTTGCGCATCATCCAGCGGGATACGGGCACGATCTCGCAATGACAGCGCCAGCCGTTAGGTGCGAAGTGGGTATCGAACCATGGGTCATTGGCGGGCAGAAGCGTCCCGTCCCACGCCAGATGGAGCGGACGCGGGTGCGGGCAGGCATTGTGGCGATACATCCAGTAAGGATACATCTCCAGCGCCTCGGGCGTGGTCATGCGGGCGTACCGCCCGGCTGCGTTGGCCATCGACACATTGACGTTGAATATCAGGTCTGACCGCCAGCCGGGCTGCCATTATGCGCCCAGCCATGCCGGGCGACGATCGCGTCGAATTCCTTGCGGAATTCCTGAATGGTCACCTTACCCGCTATCGCCTTGTCCACCGCAATGCGGAAATCCTTGACCAACGCCAGATCGGCGGCTCCCGCCACCATGAAACCGCGTGCATGCGCTGCCTGCCACAGGTTGGTCCAGTGCGTGGTCGGGACGTTGAGCTTCTGGCGAAAAAAGGCCAGCGCCTCGCTGGGCGGAAGGCGCGCGGCCTCGGCTACGCTGTCAGCCATGACCTGCCGGGTCGCGGCCGATTTCGTCCAGGACCATCAGCTCACCCGCAAGATTCGCCGCTGCCATGCCCTGCGCCATTGCCTGGGCAAATGCCGCTGGTGACAGTTCCATGTCACCCAGTCTCTGGCGGAAATCTTCCATATCCTTCGCCTGCATGAGCGCGCGGCGCACGGGTATGATCATATCATCCAGAATGGGCTGGGCGGCATGCGCCAGGCTGTTGGTCAGCAACGCCACCATATGCGGTTCCTCGCGCGCATGGCGGGCGACCAGACGGCCAAGGGCGGCATGGAGCGTGTTCTGCTGGTCCGGTTCCTGCGGACTCTGTGTGGTGGGAACGGATACGCGCGCGGGCATGTCCTGGGGCGCACGGTCCTGTGCGGGCAGCACATGTGCGGGCTCAACGGGCTGGGGCTGCGCAATGATGCCGCATACAGCGTCCCCGTCCTCGGGAGGGGTCAGGCTCAATCGGTCGTAAATATCCTGGCAACGGACCTTCAGTCCCTGCGGGCCGCCAAATTGCAGCGCCTTGATGACATCATCGAACGGCGCTTCGTCCGGCCGCCCGATCGTGATGACCGGATAGGCATCCTGTGGTCCAAATGAACATGATACCATCGGGATCGCGCACTGCGTGGTCGCGGTATAGGATAGCCAGAACGTATCGGCACGTTCGATATCCACCTGCACCTCGCGATGGACCTGCCCCGATGCGTGTGCGCCCTGTTTACTTTCTGTCGTGCCAGTCTGGCCCAGCACCAGCTTGCTGAGTTCCTCATTCAGGATGCGGAAGCGCCGCTCATGGATATCACTGGCGCTGGATGCCGTTTTCGGCTCCGGAAATTCAATCTGCATTGAATCAGGAATGGTGCAGCCAGCACCACCCGCGATATCGGATACCGCGCGAAGGAGCACCTTCCTGTCATTGTCGCTGGCATCACGGGTATATTTTCCCACCCGCATGGGTAGCCCATAATTCTGGACGAACAGCGCCCAGTCACGATTGGTGAACAGCTTGAACATCACCGGCCAGATGGCCGCCCGCGTCAGGCCGCCCCGAATGGTCAGGCCCGACCATGCCGCATGCCGGTGCGTAACGAATTTGTAAGGCTCCATGTTGCGGAAGCCGGGTTGCGGGATACCATCGGCAACGGACGGTAACGCCGGGGTAGCGCAGTCATCGCGGATCATGATGGTCTCGCCATCCTGCATGCTGATATCGAACCAGCGCTGTGGCCGGAATGTCAGTTCCGCAGGCCAATAGTTACCCGCCTCCATGTGCCATTCCATCTCATGGACGGAAAACCCCTTGGCCAGCGCATCCATCTGGTCATACAGCGACCGGCGAAGGATGCCGCGTTCTACCCATCCCCGGACGAAATCGGCATGCTTCACATGGGCGGCGTCGCTACTGGCGGGTGTTACGGTGATGGGAAGCTGGGAAATCGCCAGTTTCCGCGTGTTCAGCACGCTCAGGTAATGCGGGTCACGACGCTCGATTTCCTCGGCCAGTATCTGCCACATCAGGCTGTCGCCTGATCAGCGGCACGCATGGTGCGTCCGATCAGTTCAGGCGACAGTGGCCCGATATCGGTGGGCACCACGGCCGGACGCAGCCCGACCATACGCGCACCTGACACTTCTTCTGTCAGGGTCGCCGGTCGAATGGGCTGTCCGTACTGGTCGAGCAGCGTCGCCATGTCAGCCCGCCGCTTTCTGGCATGCACGCACCTGATCGCGCAGGCCCTCATAATCGCGCATGGCCCGGTGCAGGGTGGGGGCGTTCGGATCGGCCGCCAGTTCGCTGCCGAGAGCCTTCTGATCGGCGGCTGAATAGGGCGTAAGAGTGGGGCAGATCAAACGATCAGGCCGGTCAGCACAGCCCGTCATGCCGAGGATTGCCAGCCCGGCCAGAGCACAGATGACCCAGAGGACATGTTTTTTATTGGTACTGCCAGAAGGGCACATCAGATTTTTCCTTCAATGGTGAGGTCACCCGTGATCTCGATCACGCCATTGCCGCGCAGGCGGACCGATTCACATCCCATGACAGTCATCACGGAGCGCCTGACGGGCGTGGGTGCCGGCTGTGTCTGCCATGCAGGGCACGGCAGGCCCCGCGTGGTATTGTCGTGCGCAGTGACGACGACACGGCGGGTGCGCGGGGGGTACCAACGCGGCATCAGAACGTGCCCCCGTCCAGGCGGGCGGTCAGATCGGCATCGGTCGCGGGCGCATCAGCCTGTGCCTGGGCCATCGCCTGTTCCGTGGTCGTTACCTTGGTCTGGGTATCGACCTGCTGGGCCTCCGTCGCGGCGGTCTGCGCCTTGCGTGACAGATAAATCAGTGTCCCCGCAGCAACGCTTACGGCCAGAACGCAGCCGCCAATTACACCCCATGAAACATCATCCATCATACGGTTCCTCTCAGTCCAAGATTGCCCACCTCCACGCCCGCGTCTTCCAGTTCGTCGCGATCGTCGCGGGACAGGCCCGCGCCTGTCGCAATCTGCTGGGGAGACGGGGCGCGGGTGTATTCGTAAATCACCGGGTCGGACCGGCTGGCGAAGTAGGCCAGGGCAAGCGCCACGGCGGCATCACCATGCCGGTTTCCATTCGCGCCAGTTGTCCGCTTTTCCGGCACGCGGGCCACACCACGCACCAGCGTCAGGGCGCGGATATCGTCATGGGTGTCGCGGTCATTCGGGATCAGGAGCTTTTCGTCTTCAAATGCCCCTTTGAGCGGCGGCATGTTCTCCCGATACCAGGTTTCTGACAGGTGAATACATTGCACCCGCTCCCCGTATTCCTGTCTGGTTACTTCTCCCAGCCACTGGCCGTTGCCGGTGCTGTCCATCGCGCCGCTGCGAAAGCGCGGCAGGCGATCAAGAATAAACCATAGTATCTGCTTCTGCTGTTCAAACGGAACATTGCGCAGTTCGACGACAAAGGCAGTCCGGCGGACCTGATTACTCAGGATGGCCAGAAACCATAAAACGGTCAGGTCACCTGAGCGGGCGAAATCCTCGCCAAAGGCATGCGGACAGGTCAGGTCCAGCACCGCCAGTAGAGGGGCCAGCACATTGACGCAAAAGTCCAGACACTCCGCCTTACGGATATGCTCGGGCAGCATCGTGAACGCGGCGTCACATTCCCAGCGCGCGATCTCGATATCTTCCTGGGAACGCGCCTCGATCAGAATGCGGGGAATGAACGCCCCTGTGCTGGGGGATGGAATGACATGCAGTTCCTGGTCGGCCCGGCTCCCGAACTGCTTGAGGATACGACGACGCCATGCGTCTTCCGCCTCCTGTGTCCACACTTCGCCCTTCCGCTGGCATATTTTGTGGAACAGCCCTTCGGCTTCCGCTTCATTGAATGTGATGCGCATGAGGTGAACAAGATTTTCCCCGGTCACCTCATCAATGAATTTCCCGGCACGCACATCATGGATCAACTGGTTGAAGGGATTGGTATCGCCGTTATGGGTGGACAGGATGACCACCTTTCCGCCCCAGATCAGCAGCGCCATGGCCGCGTCGATCATCGCCTCCAGATCGTCCACGAATGCGGCCTCATCCAGAATGACCAGACCCTGCTTCGACCGGAACGCACGCGGTACGGACGGGAGGGACAGGATTTCGTATCCGGATTCAAAGTCGATCCGGAACACCTTGATGTCAGCATCCGGATTATCCGGGTCATGGAACAGGGCTTCGCCTACCTCCTTCGCCCCGAAGTTCAGGATTTCGGCATGGGTTGCGCAGTCCTCAATGAACTGCCGCGTCATGTCCTTTTCATAACCCATGTAAAAGACATCCATGCCGCCTGCCGACTTTCCGGCACCTGCGGTCATGACAGCCAGCCAGCTCAGAACCCATGAAATGCCGATCCGCCGTGACTTTTCGATCACCACGACATCATTGGCGCCAACGGCCTCAATCACCCGTTTCTGGTAAGGCAGGAGCGGATCGGACAGGTCATTCATGACTTGATTCCAAGAACCCGCGTGCGCATGATCTCGATTACTTCTCTGGACAGCCCTTTTTCTTTGGCGACGTTCTTCAGGTTTCTTTCGTCGCGTTTGCGCAGGCGCGCTTCAGTCTGTTCCTCGATCTGCGCCACGAAATCGGCATCCGTTTTTGATGCCTTGGTCAGGTGGTCCAAAGCTTTCGCCAGCGCCTCGACACCACGCGGGTTACCTTTCAGGGCGGCAACACCATCCTTGTTGGCCATCCCTTCATCGGCCATGTGCAGGTCCAGGATGACGCTGTGCAGCAGCTCGATATTGGCACGGGCAAACTGGGAGGCACCGGCATCGCCCATCTTGCGCACCATCGCTTCCGCGATATTGCGCGAATGGCGCATTTTCTTGGTAACCTCATCCATCTTCTTGATGTGTCGGCCCAGCGCGGACCGACTTACATCATGGACGTCCAGCTCCCGCAGCAGCCAGGATTTCGTCCAAACTGTACCCCGCGCCACGCAGGCGAGCGATTTCCTCGCGGATCGCCTCATCCTGCCGCTCTATGGAAGACGGGCGCGACATGGATCATTTCGCCATGGAGCGGGCAATACCGTTGATATGCTGTAGGCCGTCGCATACACGCGCGCCGATCGGGGTCAGCACCGCAACCCAGATTTCCTCACCCACAACACCCGTGGACAACTTCTCGATCCGCAGGCATCCCTGCTGCTGGAGCCAGTAAAGGTCACCGCGCAGCATGTCGTAATCAATGGCACAGCCATCCGCACGCAGGACGCGCAGGAGGATTTCATCACTGATCCGGCCGTCACCGGGCTGCTTGACGGACATCAGCACGCTCAGGCGGCGGTGTTCAATAATGGCTGTGGCGACACTCATGGTCTTATTCCTTGCTTGCCGCGACGTGGCCCGTGATCAGGACGTGCAGCATTTCCGTATTGCGTTTTCCGTCCTGCCGGATTTCCGTCAGGCGCATGTCAATCGACGTCATGGATGTTTCCATCCGCTGCATGCGCGACAGGGAATCAGCGTGCGTCTGTTCGATTCCGTCACATCGCTGTTCCAGCCGCTCATGCTGCCGCCCCAGCCAGCGCAACCGATCAAAGACCAGTGCGCCGACCAGCAGGAAGACAAGGACTGCCATCAGGAACATCCATGGCGACACGCCTGCGGCCGCCCCTGTCATCTGCGGCATTATCAGGCGGCCGCGGCTACCGGGGCCGTGGTCGTGGCCGCCGTGGCCGTGGTGGTGGTCTGCGGCACCAGCACACCGGACAGATCGGCAATGGCCGCCTGGACATGGGTCACCACCGCCGCCTCGGTCGGGACAAACAGACCGAGGATCGTCGCCAGCTCCTTGAACTCGGCAATCGCCTGGGTAACGACCGGGTTCGCCGCCTCGAACGTGGTGAAGGCGGTCTGGAGATGGGTCACGCCATCATCCACCTTTGTCACGGCCGCCTTGATCGCGGTCTGCGCCACCGCATTGTAGGTGGACAGCTTGTTTTCCGCGCTGGCGGCAAGCAGGGCATTGATGCCGGAGAAGATGCCCGGCAGGATCGTCGCGAAATTGATGGCCATTCTGGCTCCTGGGTGAAGTATAGCGCCGCGTGCGCGCCGTATGGTCACAAGATCAGCCGTGCGCGCCCGCACGACCGAAGGGGGTCATGCCGCAGCGGCGGGGCCAGCCTGTTTCGCCAGTCTGAGCGCCAGTGCTTCGCGGCGGACCGTACGGTCGATCCAATCCGCGCCATACACGGGGAACAGGCGGCACTGCCGGTAATAGGCGGCCTGCATGTCGATAAGCGGGGCAGTAAGCCGGGAGACATTCCCATCCGCGCTCGCGTCCAGAACGGCAGCGATTGTGCGCGGTCCGATGTCGCCATCGACGTCCCCGCCTTTCAGGCCCGCAGCAGCCTGCAACTGCCGTGCCGCCACGCGGATACCGGCATTAAATCCGAAATCGAACACAACCGCGTCGATACCGGCAGGCAGCAGGTCACAATTCAGGGGACGCCAGTAAAAGGCACGGGCAATGGCGCGGAACGTCGATACGTCGATGCCCTGCATGACCCTGGCCGTGACCTTTCCCGGATCACCGCCCATCCAGCGCACCATGGTTGGCGCGGAGATGCCCCGCATGGTGCCGACAAGGTTGCCATGCTGAACAGCGCCAAGGGTCCAGTTACCCGCGTCATTGCGGATGCACTGGTAAAGTCCTTCCTCGCCCTGCGTGAAATCTGTGATGGTAGGGAAATTGCTCTGCATGCCACGACGATACGCGCGCATGAGAGAGGCAGTGCATCCTGCACTGCTACATGTATTGCCTCAGAACAGGCTGATCTGCCTGGTATCGGCCGGACGCGCCGGACGGCGAATGCGCGTCTCATTGCCGCGCTCACCAGATAACACGGCATAAACGTAACGCTCGGATACGCCCACGCGGGCTGCGATATCCGTAACCATCATGCCTGCCAGACGGTGGCAGCGGATGCGCCACCGCTTGAGCATGGGAACGCGGAAGGAACTGCGCGCATGGCGGGCACATACGGCTGTCGCCAGTTCAGTGCCGTACCGCGCCTCCAATGCGCTGCCAGACGCGCGCGCGGGCACCCACATTGTCCGTCCGCATTCGCTTTCAACGAATACGAAGGCTGCTTTTTCACCGACAGCATTACAAGCCAGTCAATTTCTGCGGGTGCCCGGATATTCATGTCACTTCTTTACCATCATGCTTTGCCAGAAGGGCGACAATATCCAGCATTATCGTGCTTTCACTTGCCGCCACCATCTGATCCTGAATGCGCGCCGCGTCCTCGCTACTGGTCGCATGCCGACCGGCAATCACACTCTGCCGGACAATGGAACGGATTTTGCCGCGCAGGGCGTTCAGATCGTCGTCAGTAATCATTAAGCGAAATCGTCCCTTTTATAAACAGGCATCCAGTATTGTCTGTAAACGAAAAAACCGCCCCGGATAGGGGCGGTTTCTGTAATCGCTGCATGTGAGGTTATTAATAGGCCCGCAAGCCGAATATGAGAACTATCGCAATGATGCTGACCAACGCCGCGCACAGCGTCATAGTGAAATTGCGACTGTTGGCCGCGCATACTGTGAAAGCAACCGTAATGACCATTATCGCTGCGGCCAGCCATGGATAGATATTCGTCATTTCAAACCCTTCTCAAGCCGTGCTTTCCACCGTTTCAGACCCTCAATCACCTTTCGTCCCTGCGTGCCGTCCAGGAACTCGGGCGCGGAGATGCCGCCGGGATGGTCCGGCGTCATGGTCTGCCGCTGGACATAGGCACGCAGGGCTTCGCGCGTGCCGCCACTGTCCAGCATCGGTCCCATGTCCTTCCAGATCGCGTAGATCATGCGGACATGGGGCCGGTCGCTGCTGGACAGACTGCCCTTTTTCGGCTTCCAGCCCAGCGTGCGGAAATGGGCCAGCACCTTTTCCAGCGCGGGTATGGTGGCGTCCTTTGCGCTGGATTTGCCAGTGATGCGGTGCAGGATGTCGCGGTAGGATTCATCCGGCAGCGCCAGTTCCTTGCGGGCAATATGCAGCTTGGCATAGATCGCCCCGCGCGCAGGACCGGCCTTCCGTGCCGTCATGATACGTCCACCCCATCCAGCAGCCTGCGCAGGGCGGCCAGATCAATCGTGCCGATCGGGGTAATAAGGTCGGGCCCATGTGACATGCCCTGCGCCAGCACCATGTACATCGTCCTATCCTCGCCAATGGGCCGGAATTCAACCCTGGGAGGCGCGCAAGGAGTGGGAACGCCATGAGCCATGACATCGGACATAATAGAGACTTTACGCATTACGCCCTCACAGAGAAGAAAAATTGAGATTGACCTGTTCCCACCGGGCATTGCGGTCCTTGCGAACATGGAAGCGGATGTAACGGCGCGACCCGGCCCATTCCAGAGAGTCCGCAATAGCCGCCTGCACATCGGGCCATTTTGGATGCGACAGCTTGACGCGCCGGGTTTCCTGAAGGCGCTGTATGTTCAGCCTGCCGGTCTTTTCGTCACGCACGAAGCATTCGCCAGAAGCGTGCGGACATCATCGCTGGCCCCTTCGCCTACATCGTCCAGGACTTCGTTCATCAATGCCTGGGCGGCGGTAATCGCCTCATTCACCCGCAGGTAATCGGAAGTCGAGACTTCGACTTTCATGGTCTCACTGAAATTGGCGATCACCACACCGCCGCGCCTTCCGCCCAGACGGGCGTTGTAGCGTTCCAGCGTCAGGTCAATGAAGGCATCCACATCGGCAAAGAACTGTTCCTTGCGGGCACGCAGTTCCGCGTTCAGCCCCATGGCGGCCTCGACCAGGGCATTGGCCGTCTGGTGGCGGAACAGGATATCGTCGCGGATGCGCGACGTGGGCACCTCATTGCCAAAGGGGCTGACCAGCACGTCCGGCAGGGGGTGGGCTTCGGCGGCGATGATGCGGGGCGTGGCGTTCATGAGCGGATTTCCTTGTGGTTTGCGTTAAGGGGCCAGCGGCGCAGGCTGGCGTTACGGGTCAGGATGGCGGCGGCGAAGGTCTGGACGGCGGTGTAGGCAACATGGTCGCGCTCCCTGCCCGTCACGCCGGGCACGCGCCAGACGCGGCCCTTGCAGGTGCGTTCGCCCAGTTCTTGGATCTGGAAGGACAGATGCCCGCGCGATCCGACAGCGATGGGCAGGCAGGCATCGGGGAAGTGAAGGCCATCGGCAATGCCGATGACCCCATCCCGGCTGCAATATGCAGTGCAGGTCATATCAATGGCGCTCCTGCACGGGCGGAATGTCCTTCGCCATGCGCCGTAGGGCGATGGCCACAAGAAGGGCACAGGAAGCGGCCTGTTCTGCACAGGTGGCAGCAAAGGCCAGTCGTCCATCTTCAAAAGACATGACGGCCATTTCCATGTTGCTGTCGGCCTGATCCAGCAGCACATTCAAATCGCTGGAACCTTCCGCCATGCGGCCATGTGCCAGATCAACAACCGTCTGCGTCACTTCTGCCAGATCGCCGGTCTGCATTCTTACTTCTTCCTTCATGCCCCGATCTCCCGGCATTCACCTTCGACCACGACGCTGCCCAGATGCGGCAGGTGCCCGGCCAGGGCTGCGGTGCCGATGGCCCCGTCAATCTCGATGACCTGCCGCATGAGCCAGTCGCCAAGGTCATGCAGTTCGGCTTCGGTCAGGGCGCGGCTACCCCTGGTTTCCTTCATGCGGATCGCGGTTTCCCGCATGCTGCGGGTGTTGTGGCGCAGCCGCGCCAAAGGGGTCATATGGGTCATGCGCGTGTCTCCAGGCCGGTCAGGATTTCACCGGCTGTCAGGTGTGTAGGGGTCAGCAGTTCAAAGAAGCGGATCATCACGTCGCGGCGTTCTTCCCGGCCCGCGATCTGGTTCATGGGGTGGCCCACCACCATCAGGCATTCATCAATGCCCGCATCGGGGTGAAAGCCGTCCAGAAGGTCCATAAGATCGCGGTAAAGCGCATCGAACCGCTCAGGCTGGTCCAGCGGCGTACCGGCCGTGGCGGCATGCAGCGCGTCCATGACCAGGACGGGCGTGACGGCACAGTCCAGCGGTGCGGGATGCGTCGGAACTACAGTATTCAGGGCGGCGCTCATGCTGCCTCCATTTCATCAATCGGGGCAAAGGTGGGTAGGTAGCCGCATGCAATGGCGTGGGCACCGCTGCGGTGGCGCATCAGCATGGCAGTCGTGACAACCAGCCGGGGCTGGCCGTCCGCGTCCTGTTCAAAGAGATGGCCCAGGGCGTTATCCATCGCGCCTGACCGGCACCACTGCGCCCAGCGTTGCCGCAGGGCCAGTTCCGGGCCATATTCACCAGACACCACCTGCCACGTCAGGTTTTCGCGCAGGGCATGCACGATGCCACTCAGCAAGCGCCGGTCATCGCTACGGAGATGCGCGAACTGGGCAGGAAGCCACGGCTTGAGGGCATGCATCTGTTCAGTTGTCAGCCAGTAGCTACCTGACTGGCGGCGGGTTTCGCGCACGCGGGGCGGCTCAAACCACAGGGCTGCTGCCTTGGTCTGCCCCAGTGCGGTCAGGACGAAGGTGTCCATGGACCCGTCTGCCAGCCGGATCAGACCGCGCCGCTGCATCACGCTGGTCTGGTAAGTCGTGGTGTCGATCAGCGCGCAGCCGTCGCCCGGTGCCCACATCAGCTTATGGGCGCGGGCGCGCAGCTTCACCGCCCCATATTTGTGCGCCAGCCAGATGATGGTTTTCATGCCGGAAGTAATCTGGATGATCATGACCACTCCGCCTCCAGCGCCGCCTTGACGTTCGCCACGGTCAGGTTCTCGTCCAGACCTTCCAGAAAGTCGCGGATCAGGGAGCGGCTTTCCGGCCCCATCTGGACCATGACCGCCACTTTGTCCGTGATCAGGTTGTAAAGGTCGGAGATTTCATCTTCCTGCCTCGCGGGCGGCACGCTCTGTGTTGCTTTGGCCATGCCGGTTACTCCCGCCCTGCGAAGGACGGCAGTTCCGTGCCCGTCAGTTCTTTCCACGATGATTTGAGGTCCGCTTCGGCCAGTTCCTGCCGGTCGTCGGCCCGCGTCAGCATGTAGGCGTAGCGCACGGTCTTGTTGAGCGTACGCAGGCCGCCCGGCTGCATGGCGATCCAGCGGCCCACCTTGCGCAGGGTGGGTTCATGGATGCCCCATGCATCCAGCATGGGCAGCACGTCCTTGACCTGTGGTTTCGCGCGGTTCTTGCGCATGCCAACGCGAGAGAATATCTGCGCATGGCTGGACTGGCGGCCCATGCCTTCAATGCGGGATTTCAGCGGCATGTTGCCCATGAACACCAGACCGATATCGGCCTCGTCATAGATTTTGCGCAGCAGGTCGATGGACTCTGTCTGGAGGTTCTGCGCCTCGTCCACAATAATCAGCCCGCGCGTGTCCCGCACACGTTCCAGAATGCTATCCATCATGCCGGGGCCGCTCTGCGTATTGGCATCCACAAGGCGGGTCAGCTTGCGCAGGATGGCGGTTGGGCTACGCATGGAGGAATCCGCAGTCATCAGCCACACATTCGGGTTATGATCGCGGTAGTATTTGGCGGAAATAGTCTTACCCACGCCCGCATCCCCGGTAATCAGGCCGATATCCGGGCCGCCCTGGGAATACTCAAAAACGCTCATCCATATCTGTGCCGTGGGGGTCTCGATAAAGCCCGGCTCCTGCGGCATGGCCTTGCGCACGTGTGACCGTGTGCGGGTGCTTTCCAGCCAGCGTTCTACCTTGACATCCACGGCGGCATTGTCGCCCGAATACTTGTTGTTCAGCCATGCCGAGAAGGTGGAATAGCCAATGCCGGACGCCACAGCCGCCGCCTTGATGCTCAGGCTTTCGCTCTCCATCTGCATCTGCACCCGTGTGCGCAGCGTGTCAGAGGGTGAGTGATCCTGTTCACTGCCCGCAGGGGCAATGCCGGTTTCAACTATGTTCATGGTTTAAGTGCCTTTTAGAAGTGTATTAAGCCTGCTGCCGCATGAATTGACGCAGCTTTACTACGCTCGACAGTTCTTCTTCTTCGCCGTCTTCAATCGCATCCAGATCAATGGCGACGGCGGCATTGCCATGGGTAATTGGTGCAGGGCGGAACGGCCTTACCACCTTGGCCTCTACTGGCGTTTCTTCTGCTGTCTCGGGATCAGGGGTGTAGATTTCCTGCAATTCAGAAATGGACAGACTGTTCTGCGCCTTTTCCATATCCTTCTGCGCCTTGATCCACGCCTTGCGTGCCCGGTTATGGGACTGGGCAGCGCCCTTGTCAGCAAAGCCTGCCGCCGCAAGGCATGGCGCTTCACACACGAAGGTTCCGTCCAGACGGTAAACGAACACCGATCCCTGCAACGCCTGCGGGTCAAACCGCACCACAAGCTGTTGCCCACGCAACGCGGTCAGTTCTTCCGCCCAGAAGCGGTTGCCTTCCAGCTTGAATTCACCCGTGGTCCTGTCCGCGCGGATCGCTTCCGCCGCCAGCAGCCACAGCCGACGCTGTTCCGGCGTGGCCTTGGTGATGGGTGCGGTAGCATAAGATGCCTCGAAAGCCTGCTTGAAGCTGAGTTTTCCACCGCACACCTTGCTGCGCCGCCCGATGCGTTCATTATGCTCCCGAATACCTTCCGCCACGACCTTGATGAATACTTCCAGCGACACGGAGCGGCTGCCGTAGTTCTCTGGCTTGTTCATCGGGTTATTCCCGGCATATGCCCCCTCGAACAGCGGATGCTTGGCCAGTCCCTGCGCCAGATCGCGCCACGCACGCTCAATCGGCTTTGACTGCCCGCTATAGGGATTAACAAACCGCACATCCACGCCAAGCT
>NZ_BAIO01000014.1 GCF_000613305.1 Komagataeibacter kakiaceti JCM 25156 | reverse complement strand
CATATGTGGGGGGCGGGGCGGTGGTTCAGGAAGCGGGGCGGCAGGCCCGACCCATTCCATGCGTCGCCCCGGCAGCAGGGCGCGGGCATAGGCCATGTCCTGCCCTGACATGAAGGTCAGCACATCCGCGCGCGCGAGCAGCGAACGCAGGACCAGCCTGCGCCATGACGGTTCCAGCGCCCAGCGTTCCGTAAGCCAGTCACATTGCGCGATAAGGGGGGGATGAGCACTCAGGGGTGTCAGGCGGTAAAGCAGCAGGACCGCGCGCGCCTGTGCCTCCGTATGGGTCCAGACCACGCCCGCGGACAGGATCTCCGCCCGTTTGCGCCATGTCCGCACGAAATCGAAACCCATGAAATACCGGAACTGGCGGCGCAGCAGGCGAAAGAGGAAATTCCCATCCTCATGCCCCGCCGGGTCGGGCAGGACATCAGGCCCGGCCACCGGGCCGTGCGTGGCGGCGTAATATCGGGTAATGCCGGGTGGCGTGGCCTTTTTATTCTGGGGCGGCCAGTCATGGGGCCTGTATTCATGGCTGGGCTGGGCAGGGATGCGCAAGGGCGTGGCAGGCTGCGCGGTCATAAACATGTCTCCTCGGCGCGGGGTCAGAAAATACCGACGGTAACGATCTGGAAATTCTGGTCCGCCAGATGCGCAATCATGTCGGCATGCGCGATGGCGGCGCGACGCGGTGTTGGAAAGGCAAGGCAGTAATTCCCCACCAGCACATAGTGCAGGCCGTAGCGCATGTTCACGGTGCGGGCGAAACGGCCGCTGTAGGAAAACACCGTCATGCGCGAGGTTGTGGGCAGGTGGGACGGGTCGCTTATGAACAGCCGTCGGCTATTGGCTCGGTAATGCTGCACCAGACGGACTGCGTGGCCGGGGCGGCATGGGCGCGGGGCGGGACAGCCCCATAAGCAGCCCCGCGCCCATGCAGGCCCGCATCAGGTTCCGCGCCCATTTGTTGCAATGATGTGGGATCATGGGGTCATGTTCCTCGCGATTTCCAGCAGGGACTGCGCGGCCCGGTCCCATGTATAGCCGGCGGCCCGCGCCAGGCCGGCCGCGCGCATGTCCTCCGCCATGGCGGGGGTGTCGAGCAGGTACGTCACGCCGCGTGCGATGGCTTCGGGGTCAAGGGGATCGGCATACAGCGCCGCCGGGCCGCATATTTCGTGCAGGACGGGAATGTCGGCCGCGACAACCGGGCAGCCGCAGGCCATGGCCTCCACCGGCGGCAGGCCAAATCCTTCATACAGGGATGGAAACACGAAGCAGGCCGCCGCCCCGTACAGCGCGCGCAGTTCCTGATCGCTGACACGCCTATATAGGTGGCGGGTCGGGGCAGGGACTGCATGCCGCTGGCGTTGAATATGGTTGTGTTCACGCGCCCGCTGATAACGAGCGGAATCCCCCGCATCGCCAGCACGCGCGCCAGCGCGTCCAGCCGGGCCAGGTTCTTGTGGGGCGCCAGGTTGCCCACCACCAGCACGAACTGCCGGGGGGCCAGCCCGTGGCGTGTCAGGATGGTCGTATCGGGCGGGACGCGGGTGATATGTTCCGCCCCCTCGCTCATGACCGCGATGCGCCCGGGGGGAATGCGCAGGTATCTGGACAGTTCCGTGCGTGAGAATTCGGATACGGTCACCAGTTGCGCGCGGGTATGGCGCAGCAGGGTGTGCAAAAGCCGGTACCACAGCCGGAATTTCCATGAATAGGATCCCGGCTGGCTGAAAATGCCCGCGTCATGGATGATCACGATCCGCTTTCCCCCCCATAACGGGGCGGTGTTGCCAAGATTGAGCAGGACACCATCCCGCGCGGCCCGTGGCAGTTCAAGCTGTTCCCATACCTGCCCATGCCAGCGGCCCACCATGCGCCGGGGCAGGTCCGGCGTGGCGCTTCCGGCAATGGTGGCCGCCGGGGTGAGCATGACGGGCGGCGGCTCCCCCCGCGCGCGGGTGACACGGGCCAGCGCATGACTGATTTCAAGGGCGAAACGCTGCACCCCGCTCAGTGCTGGGTCATGAAGCGTCCGTTGACATAGATGACTGGGTTCACCAGGGCACTCCACAGGTTGCACGGTGTTTCATCCAGGGGGCAGCAGTCCGTAATGGCTGTAGATGCGGAACGGGTGCTTTTCCGCCTCGCCCAGACTGTTCGGCGGGGCCTGTGTCAGCACCGCCCCCAGCGTGCGTGCGTCATAGGTGCGCAGCGCGCGCATCGCCTGCACCAGCGTGGAAGGTGAGGTCCGCCCCCATTTGACCACCATGACCACCCCATCCGTCTGCCGTGACAGGACGGCGGCGTCGGGAAAGGCGAGGGCGGGGGGCGTATCCAGTATGATCATGTCGTACTGTGAGCGGACATGGGACAGGATCTGCCCCAGTTCCTCGGGCAGCAGCATGGCGCCCCCGCCACGGTGCAGCATCCTTCGGGCGTAAGGATGTCCACGCCGGGCAGCACGTCACGCTCCAGCCCGGCCAGAAGCGCGTCCACCGGCATCTGGCTGTTATGGAGCACGCTGATGCCCCCCATCACCCGCATGGCCGACGGGTTGCGCATGTCACAGTCGATCACGAGCGCGCGTTGCCCGCAGCGCGCGGTATTGGCGGCCAGCGAGAGGGCGAAAGTGGTTTTCCCCTCGTCCTGCTCCGCCGATGTGACCAGCACCACCTTGGCGCGGAAACGGCTATGGCCGAATGACAGGACGCTGCGGATGGATTCCACGGTTTCCAGATAGGCCGAACGCTCCCGGCTGACATACTGGCGGCGCAGCGGCCCGGCGAAGGCGGGCACGAGCCCGAGCGCGAACAGCCCCGGAATGGCGTCAAGTTCCGCCGTGCTTCTGACACCCTTGTGCATGCGGTCGATGACCAGCGCGGATCCCGCGCCGATCAGCAGGGCGAAAATGACCGCGATGGCCATGTACTGCTTGCGCGGCGGTCCATACGGGCTGAGCGGCGTATCCGCGCGTGAGATCAGGTCGGCTTCGGCCACCTGGAGTTCCGCCTGTGTGGAGGTCTGGGCAAAGCGGCCCAGATAATCCTGATAGACGGTGCGCGCCGCCGTGGCCTCGCTCTGCAACTGGCGCAGGGTCACGTCGGCCTCGTTCTCGGCGGTGACCTGCCCCTGAAGCCGGTTGACCGCCGCTGACAGCGCGGTGACCTGTGCCTCGGAACTGGACAGTTCCTTGGCTGCGCTGCTGGCGATCCGGTGAACCTCGGCCGCGATGCGGCGGCGGACCTGGGCCGCCGCCGCGCGTTCGGCCTGAAGGTCGGGGTTGCCGTCCATCACCGTCTGGCTCAGGCTGGCCGCGCGGCTGCTGATCTGAGCTTCCTGTGCCTGAAGCTGCTGGATCAGGGGGGAGGAGACGGCATCGGGAATACTGTCAAGGCTGCCGTTGCTGATGGCGGTGCGTACTTCGGCATAGCGCGCCCGGCGTGATTCCAGATCCGCGCGCGCCATGGTAAGCTGGTGGTTCATCTGGGTCAGTTGCTGGTCGGTCACGGTCGTGCCGCCATTATCGGCGTTATTGGCGTTGGCGCCGGGCGCGCGCTCCAGTTCGGCGGCGATCAGGCCGTTCTTTTCCCGGAACGCCTGCACCGCCTGTTCCGCCTTGCGCAGGCGTTCGCGCAGCGGCACGATCTGCTCATCCAGCATGGCGTTGGCCTGCCATGTGGCCGATATTTTCATGTGGCGCTTGAAGTCCAGATAGACATCGGCATAGGCATTGGCGATCCGCGCGCTGGTCAGCGCGTCGTTCGTGCTGGCGGTGATGGTGATGATATAGGAACGTCCGTCATTCAGGATCGTGACCCAGTGGTCCAGCAGCGTGGCGGTGGCCTGGATGCGCTCGTTCTGCGTCATGGGCACGCGGGGCGCGGGGGTGGTGAAAAAGCTGGTCGCCACATCCATGATACGTTTGACGAGGGGAACGGAATCCAGCGTCTCGCGCACTTCGGGGTTATTGACCAGATCCAGTTTCTGCACCACGGCGCGCGCGATGGCGGGGCTGCGCAGGATGCTGACCTCGCTGTTGACCGCCACGGTATCCACCTCGGGCGAGGCGACGGTGGCCTGCAGGTCACGGAACGGAGCCTGCCGCGTGCCGACGATCAGGATGGAGGAGGCGTTGTAATAAGGTTTGAGGGAAAAGATTCCCGCCCCTGCCGGAAGGGCGACCGCCAGCGTGACAAGCGCGATGGCAAGGCGGTGCCGGTTCATGACGCTGAAAGCATGCAAGGGTGAAATCTGTTGTATCGCCACCGGGTCCGGCGCGGCGCCGTTATAGGATGACGGTAGTTGGAGCGTATTCATCACTTGCGTCCTCTCGGAGTGGGAGGGGCGGAAACCAGGCCCCGCCGTGGCGGGGGCCGGTTTCCCTTTATCTGGCGCCTTTTTGCGCCAGCACGGCGGGTATGGTCTTCACCAGGATCACGACATCCCGCCACAGGCTCCAGTTACGTACGTACCAGTTGTCCAGCTGGACGCGGCGGGTATAGGACGTGTCGCTGCGGCCGCTGACCTGCCACAGGCCG
Organism: Komagataeibacter kakiaceti JCM 25156; assembly: GCF_000613305.1. The sequence goes on along the minus strand of NZ_BAIO01000014.1, from coordinate 17,326 downwards.
GTAATGCCGGGGCGTGTCGCGGTGTAATACGCCATGTCCTTGCCGTAATGGACTTCCTCGGCCATGACGATCGGGCGGGGGCCGACCAGGCTCATTTCCAGCCGCAGCACATTCAGCACCTGAGGCAGTTCATCCAGGCTGGTCTTGCGCAGTATCCGCCCGATGGGGGTGATGCGCGGATCGTCCGTCAGCTTGCGCGTCGCTTCCCATTCAGCCGCCGCCTGCGGATCGCGCGCCAGCAGGTCCGCAAGGATGGCGTCGGCGTTGACGGCCATGGTCCGGAACTTCAGGCACCGGAACGGGCGTCCGTCCCGGCCAACGCGCATGTGCCCGAATATGGCGGGACCGCCATCCAGCCGCACCAGCGCGTACACCGCGAGCAGAACCGGCAGGATGGCCAGCAGCACCAGTGACGCCACGAACAGGTCCAGCGCCACCTTTCCCGCACGGTGCAGCGGGTGGTCCAGCCTGTTGCGAAATGTCATCATCATGCCGTCATGGCTGAAATAGGACTGGCACCCGTGTCCAGCGGCACCCCCCCCATCGCGGGCATGAGGGTGAAGGGCAGGCGGGTGCGGGTGACATGTTCGATCACGGCCTGCCCGTGCTGGTCGTATGTGTCGAGCACCAGCAGCAGGCGCACCGCGCCGTACCGGGCCAGCAGCCTGCGATGCTGCTGCGCGCCGGACATGCCCAGCAGCCGTGAGGAGGATACGCACCCGACCGAACGCAGGCCGGGAAAACGCTCACTGGAAAAGATTTCTATGGCGCGGGCGCAGGCTTCCGGCTCACCGGCCAGAAGAACGGGAATACGCCACAGCCCCATCCAGTGCAGGGGCCTTTTGGTGGTCTGCCGCAGCGTAATGCCAATGAGCGGAAACACGGCAAAAGGCAGGAGCGCCAGCAGCACCGGCATCGTGCCCCATGTCAGCGCGATGGAGGCGCATGCCGCCATGATCGCCGCGCCGACAATCTGCGCCGATTCGTTCCAGAAGGGCGGGCGGTCGGTATAATGGCGCTGGCAGGCAAAGTAGCCCAGCATGATGAAAAACAGGGAACATGAGATGAAAAAACCACCATCCATGTAATAAATGTTTTTTCCAAAAAACATTTCTTCCACGCCAAGGGAAAACGTGAAAGCCGTGCAGTCCGTCGCGATCAGCGCCGTTGCGCACGAAAGGTGGGGATGGCGAAGCCTTGTTGAAGGAACGGCGACATCCTCGGCCTCAAACAGGGACTCACTGTCCAGGCCGAATGCCGTCGTGGCGGACCCGACTGCCGCATGGGAAACATGAGCATCCATTGATGTACTCCGCATAAATACAGGACATGTAGAGCCAGAATATTTGATGCTGTGGTTTTTTACCTGGTTCAGCCATGTCGGAGGGAGCTGTATGCATGGGTGCTCGTCTGGCCGTACCACGCCTAATACGTGGCGGCGGGGATTCAAGTTTCCTGCAAAGGTTAAAAAAATAATATTGTGTAAAATAACACAAACGTGACAACCGTCGCAGCAAGAAATTATGCAAATAATACCGCGCTTGAAAATTTCCATCCGGGCAGGATAATTATTTGTGCGGTCTTGAGCGTAGATAAATAAGAAAGAATACAAATGGGGTCGCTTTATAGAATGACGGCTTTTTCCATCTATCCTTCCATGAACGATCAATAGGGTATCTGGTGCGCAAGATAATGGTCTTCCGGCTGGGCCTGACCGCTACCGCCCCTTTATTTATGGCCGATAATGCATTCGGTCAGGTCATCAATACATATTTCCCCGCCATCGGGACCGAGGCGGGGGAACTGCTGCGCGAACCCGCCCAGGTGCAGGCCATGGGCGCCTACGCCCCGCTGGGCAAGCGGTACGGACCCCTGCGCATTGATGCCGATGGAAGCGAGTCGGAAGGGTATGACAACAACGTTGACTGCAACGTGGGCGGCCACAGCAGCCCCGTTGTCTCGACACAGGGGCATCTGGCTGCCGTTTCCCGCTGGGGGCAGCACGATCAGGTTCATGGCGATATCAGCGTCAATGACATCCGCTATCCCTCCCGCTCCGTCCAGAACCGGACGAACTGGAACGCCAATGTAGGCGGGGTCCATAACTTCGCCCATGATTCGATCGGGCTGACCTATACGCATCTGACCCTGGTGCAGATGCCGACCGATCTGGGCGCCCTGATCGTGAATCGCCCCATTTCCTATAATGTGGATGACGTCAGGCTGAGTTATACCGCCACGACGCACGGGCGGTTGAGCTTCATTCCGCAAGGCGAGATCCAGCGGTATTCCTTCGGCAATTCGCCCGCCACCGCCTTCGTGCCCAGCCAGAGCTACCGTGACCGCGCCCTGATTACCGAAGGCGTGACCGCGCAGTACGAAGTCAGCCAGGACAGTCATGCCCTGCTGGTGGTCCAGGGCACCGAAATCCGGTACCAGAACAAGCTGGAGAACACGCCATCGCGTGATTCAAACGGGGCGTCGGTCATGGGCGGGTATGATTTCGGGCTGCGTGGCCCGATCCGTTTCCGCGCGCTGGTGGGCTACCAGACACGCCGGTACCGGGGCAATGGTTACGGCACCATCAATTCCCCCATGGCGGAGGCCGAGTTCGCATGGACACCCTCGCGCCTGACCATCGTGACCGCCAATGTCCGCCACGGGATCGAGGACAGCGCGTTTGAAAACGTGGTGGGGTATACTTTTACCGGCGCACGTATCGGCGTTACCCATACCTACCAGCGTAATATTGTTTTTTCTGCATATGTACAGTTGCAGAAAGCGAACTATCCCACCGCTCCCGCTTTTCTACAGAATACAGTCCTCTATCAGGAACGTAACAACCAGACGTTATACGGTGCGGGCGCCAGCGCGGAGTGGCTGATCAACCGCCACATGCGGCTTACGGCCAATTATGATTTCAGCAGCCAGAACACGGTGGGAAGCGGAGCTTTCCCGATCCATAACTTTCTGGTCGGATTTCATATAGCGCTCTAGACCATGCGTCGTGGAAGTCTGGCCTGCGTTCGGGAAGGGGACAGGATGACAGGAGCATACGACGCATGCCGACGACCTGTTCGACGACCCGCCGCGTTGCCATCTGGCTGCCGGCGTTTACGGGTGTAATCGGGGGGCTGCTGGCAGGCTGCTCGCCCGGCTGGGATCTTCATCACATGCCCCTTATGATCCCGGGCAGTACCGTCTTGGCGTTGACGATGAAATTCGCGTCATGACGTATGAACAGGATCAGTTCACGTCGGATTTCCGGGTTGACAGCAGCGGCAAGGTCGCGTTCCCCGTGGCCGGAAGCCTTCAGGCGGAAGGGCTCACGACCGATGAATTCGCAGCCGAGGTGACAAAAGCCCTGCAATCGGCGCGTATGCTGCGTGATCCCAATATTTCGGTCGAGGTCACGGCCTACCGGCTGGTCGCGGTGCTGGGGGAGGTGGCGAAGCCGGGGCAGTACCCCTATCAGCCGGGCATGACGTTACTGACGGCGGTTGCCGCCGGTGGGGGATTTACCTATCGCGCGCTGGAAACACGGGCCTATGTGGCCCGGCAGGAAGGCGACCATACCGTTGTCGGGTACATGAAGCCCTATGATTATGTAAAGCCCGGCGACGTTATCAAGATTTACGAACGGCACTTTTAAGGCCGTATCCGCGTTTACCTGAATACGAAGAAGCCAGCGATAACGACGGCCCATGCCGCCAGACCCATCAACACGCCAATGACAACGCCCCGTGCCGGGCGCAGGCGGTCCGGGGGCGTGGGGCGGGCGTTCGCGGCGGAAGAAACAGCGGAGGTTTTGTGACGGGATTCCAGGGTCAAAGGGCATCTCCTGCACGGGCGTCGATTCCCGTGTGCTTTCAGTCACTGTTGAAATATTGATGCCCGAAGACAGGAATAACGTCCAGTCCCTTAATCCGTAAAGCATATGGGTTCATGCGCGGCCATGAAACGCCGCTGCACAGCGAACCGGAGGGTACGGCCATGAATGTTGTCCATCCGTCACGTCCGGCGCATCAGGCGATGCGTGTCGCCATCGTTCATGAATGGCTGGAGCATTATGCCGGTTCGGAGCGGGTGATCGAGCAGTTGCTCATCATGTATCCACAGGCGGAGATTTTCGCCATCGTGGATTTCATGCCACAGGCGGAGCGCGCGATGCTGGGGGGGCGGCCGGTCCATACGACCTTTATCCAGAACCTGCCCTTTGCCCGGCGTTATTTCCGTTATTACCTGGGGCTTATGCCCATCGCGGTGGAGCAGCTGGACCTGTCGGGCTTCGATCTGGTGATTTCCAGCAATCACGCAGTTGCCAAGGGGGTCATTACGGGGCCGGATCAGGTGCATGTCTGTTACGTGCATTCCCCCATGCGCTATGCGTGGGACATGCAGGCCGCGTACCTGCGGCAGGGCAGGATGGAGCGCGGCCTGCGGGGGCTTTACGCGCGCTGGCTGCTGCACCGGATGCGGAACTGGGATGTACGTTCATCCGCCGGGGTGGATGTGTTCGTGGCCAATTCCAGCTATATCGCCCGCCGGATCCGGAAAGTCTACCGGCGGGAAGCAACGGTGGTGTACCCGCCGGTGGATCTGCGCCGGTTCGGGCTTTCCACATCGCCACGGCGGGACTACGTCGTCGTCTCGCGCATGGTGCCTTACAAGCGGATCGACCTGGTGGTCGAGGCTTTCCGCCGCATGCCGGACCGGACGCTGCATGTGGCGGGGGATGGGCCGGAACGCGAACGGATTGTGGCGCTGGCCGCGAATGCGCCCAATATTACCCTGCATGGCCGTGTCAGCGATGCCGAGGTGCTGAAAATGATGCGCGAGGCCCGCGCCTTCGTCTTCGCCGCGGAGGAGGATTTCGGGATCGCAATGGTCGAGGCCCAGGCCTGCGGCACGCCGCTGATCGTATTTGGCCGGGGCGGGGCGTGCGATATCGTGCGCGACATGGATGACGCCAGTGGTCCGACCGGCGTTTTTTTTCGCGGAGCAGAGCGCGGATGCCATCATCGCCGCCGTCGAGCGGTTCGAGGCCATGCACGCGCTGGTCACGCCACAGGCCTGCTGCGCCAATGCCCAGCGTTTCTCGCAGGAGTCTTTCCGCCAGTCCATGTTCCATGTCGTGGAGCAGGCCATGCACAGGCTGCGCGCGTGCGGGCTGGAGGCGGCGCAGTAGAGGGAATGGAACGGCGAAAATCGGGATGACGCATAATGACGGTTCCAATAGTCGGGATGATTCTGTTTCCGCTCTGCCTGCTGTTGTGGGCGCGTCCTTTCCTGATGCTCCAGATCCTGCTGCTGGTGGGGATACTTCCGGCGGCGGCGGCGCTGATCCTTGGCGGCATGGGGGTGCAGCCCACCATGGTGCCGGCCCTGGCCTTCATGAGTTTTGTGCTGCTGCAATGGGTTCTGGGTGTCCGCTATCCCGGTGACAGGCCGGTGATGGCGCTGTGTTTTCCCTTCATCATGGTCGTGACATGGACGTTGCTGGCCTCGTTCATCATGCCGCGCCTGTTCATGAACGAAGTCATGGTCTGGCCACAGAAAACCGATGCGTGGGGGGGCGGGTCCTGCTTGGGCCGAGTTTCGGCAATATTTCCCAGGATATGTATCTGATCATCAACGCTGTCTTTCTGGTCATGGCCGCCCGGTTCCTGACCCGCAGCGATATACGGATTGAAAGGCTGTACAGCACTTTCCTGCTGTCTGGCTGGTGTGTTGTCGCCATCTGTGTCTGGCAGTTCGGGCACCGGGTTGGCGGCGTGCCCTTTGCCGAGAAGTTTTTTTATTCCAATCCCGGCTGGGCGGTGCTTGATACACAGGTGGCGGGGCCGGTGCCTCGTATCAACGCGTCTTTTTCGGAACCTGCGGCCTGTGCCTCGTTCCTGAGCGAGATCCTGTTTTCCAGCGTATGGATCGTGTTGCAGGGATATTCCGTAATGGGCGCAAAATGGCTGATCCCGGCCTCCGCGCTGGCGCTGGCCTGCACGACCTCCACCACCGGATTCATTACCGTGGGAGCGGAAATATGCCTGTTGCCGGTGGCGGCCATCGCCACGGGCGCGCACCGGGTTCTGGGCAATATCACGCGCCTCATGCTGGTGGGGGCCGCGATTTCAGGGTGTGGCATACTGGTGCTGGTCACCGTCGCGCCGCAGGTCGTGCCGGCGGCGAAGTTCGTGTTCCAGTCCACCACCGAAAAAAAGGACAGCCAGTCCTATCAGGACCGTTCGCAGGTGGATCATGATTCCATGTCCCTGGTGGGGGAAACCTACGGGCTTGGGGTGGGGTGGGGCAGCAATCGCGCATCCAGCCTCATGCCGGGCCTGTTATCAACGATCGGGCTGGTTGGCGTCATTGGTCTGCTTGTCTTTGACTGGAAACTGCTGCGGGCCGCCATGCGCACGCGCATTGCCATTCCCCCCGGTCCCGAACGTCTGGTGATCGAAGGCTTGATACCCGCAATAGTCGGGCGTCTGATTGCGGCATGTCTTTCAAGCCCGACGGTGGGATTTCTGGATTTTTACCTGCTGATTGCCATGCTGATCGCGGCGATTGCCCGGGTAAGCCTGCGGCGTGCGACGGCAGTACCCCAACCGCAGCTCATGCGGCCGGATATGCCGTGGCCGCAGCGGAACATTACGCCATGGCCGAGCCCGATGTGTGTATGCGGCGAGAGGGGGTACCTTAGGCGCAGTTTGAAATATTAAAGGATATTTGAAAACAATTTATTTATAAAAACAATAAAGGTCTAGGTGCCGATTTTTTTAAGGCGGCGTTTACTGAAGCTTTTTGAAAAAATCTTCACCAAAAACTTCTTTAGGATGTGTGGGATGTTTTAAAGGCAGGATTTTCAGACAGTCTTTTATCATCTGATTATGACCCATTGGTTTTGAGATCATGATGACCTGAACTGAGACCACCTGCGTGAAATATTGGCACGGTGAACCAGAATATGAGCGCAATTTGTGTGATGCGGAACGATTATTGATGACATCTATTTATGTTCTGGAGAAAACAGTCAGGGTATCTTCGCGTATAGCAGGTTGCTCGTGCGGTAACTTCCTTACCATTTTCCGCGTTCATGACTGTACAGGGCCGTTTCTACATCTGAGGTCATAAAGGATAATGGCAGATCCTGATTCATACGCTCGCCACGCTCCCGCTTGACCATGATGGTCGCGAGGTAACACCAATTTTCGATATCATTGATAGTCAGTCTGTAAAGCGGGCGACATGGCTTTGACGAAATTAAGCGGGTCAGGAGCAAATGCCGCATCACGGCCGATATGCCGGGGAAATGTCATTGGGGGCGTCGTTCATACGGCTTATATTCAGGGTCGGGACAGAGTGCTGCTGGTACCCGTTCAGACAGGAAAAATTTTCCGGGGTCATGTCATCTATTCGATGATGGAAGCCAAACTTTGCACAACCCAGGCGATGAACTGTCAAAATCGTCAGATGCCATGATACGACGGCAGGTCTTGTCATGCGACCGAAACACTGATCGTAAAGCGTGGCTCGTCTTGTCAGGAATGTTGAGGCATTAACTACATTCTTACACTCTTCGTTATCTATAGCTCATATTCCGAGAGGTATGCGAAAAAAGTGCGGTTATAATTTTTCAAAGTGTGTAAAACGGCCCCGGCAGAACATTCATATTAAATACTATAATAGAATTGTCCGGCAAAATGTTGGAGCTGTGGCCGTTCTCATCCATCGGGGAGTGACAGGACGTTCCCATGCGATGTTCCTGAATATGGGGACATAGAATATTCATCATATGGAACAATGGGTTAACGCCAGATCGGAAATTGAAGGCAACCGGCTGGAATCCTTATTCCGGGTTTCGTTAAAAATGGGAGATTATGGAAAGGGATCGCCTGGACAACATGCCGTAACTCCATGGAACGGGAGCGCGTCAGGTATTTCCTGCGGGACAGCGGTGGAGTGATTCAAGCCCGGAACGGCGGAATTCCCCACTGGATCACAAGAAAAAAATCTCCTATAAATAACCCAAATGTCAGGGTAAATCCGTGATAAATTCTAGGAGAAATGACAACATGAAACGGTGGTCAAGATAAAAGATTTTTTAAATCCCTCCATATAACCAAATGCGTTGATAAAGGTCTCCCATAACGTGTCAGTTTGCAGCTGTACCTATGAACTAGAAAAATATAAACCCTGTAGTCATGTTGTCGGGCATGAAATAAATATTTCCATGCAGACATTTGTCTCCAGAATTGTATTTGTAATTTCGGAGGAGTTTTGAGATGAAAATTGACAAAATATATCGGCTTCTTCCGGAAAAACTTAAGCGGTTTTCATCAAACTCAGGTAATCAGGGCAAGTCTTCGCATTCAAACGACGCGAATGAGCAGGAGTGGAAAAAGCGCGTAGCCGCGGCTGACCGTGCGCGCGATACGGGGCGATTTGTAGATGCCGCCAGACTTTTCTGTCATGCGCTTGAATTACGTGTGGATCGTGGCATCCATATTCAGGCAGGCCACATGTACAAGGAGTCACGTAACTTTGTCGAGGCTCAATACCACTACGATGTAGCTTACTCTCTTGACCCGACCGATCGGGAGATCTCTCATCAGCTTGGGCATTTTTATAAAACCATTAAACAATATGAAAAAGCCCTTGCATATTACCAGGCGGCTCTGGATCTGGATCCTAACTGGGGGGATCCGGCCCGCGAAATAGCAGCGCTGAAAAATTCAGCGGAACTGCGATACGAACGCAATATGAAACAGCTTCAGGACTCTGTTTCGCTAACAGAGCCCGGCGTTCTTTCCGCGGACGATATCACAAAAAATGTCCATAACGCGCTTCTGGACGGATCATTGCTTCCGGTTCCGTATGATGATCTCTGCGTCAGTCATCAGCCGGCTTTCGTGCCTACGCGTAACGGAACGCCCCAGATTACCGAGTGGGGGCGCGGGTTGACTGTCCGGGGTATCAGTGCGTTGCGAGGCTACCTGGTCTCCGCTGTGCCGCTTGACAGAATAGATATACTTATGGATGGGAAGATAATCCATAGTGAACGTCTTACTGTGGCACGTCAGCCTAGGGAAAAAGAAAATATAAATATAAAGAAATATTGTTATAATTCATGGGTCGACTTTACGGATGTCGAGCCCGGTCAGCATGATTTTATTTTTCGTGCGGTAGCGCCCGGTCTGGAGGAGGTCGAGCATCAGACCTGGCGTCGCGAACGGCTCATAGTCGCGCCCCCCTTTGATCGCGAGACTTACAGAAATTCTGATGCGATTATCGCACCCATTGACAGAAAATCGAAACTGTCGCTGGTGGAACAGATCAATTCGCAACCAAGCGTGCTGCATCGCTGTAATACGCGTTCCTTCCCGATCGAGATCAGGACGGTAGCTGTTCTGCGCCCGGATCAACTGGGGGATATGGTCGCGTCCATTCCGGCACTCCGCAAAATCCGTTCTGCATTGCCCGAAGCGAAAATAGTAGGGTTACTGTCGCGCGCCAATGAAGGTCTGGCCCGGACATTGGGTATTTTTGATGATATTATAATCGTCAATTTCCCCGATGATCCCGACATGCACGAACGTGTCATGACGCTGGAAAATCAGATAAGCCTGAAAAAAGAGCTTGAGAAATATAAGTTTGATCTGGCGGTTGATCTTCCTGTTTCCGCGAATTCGCATAAATTGCTGCCTTTGATTCAGGCGCCATTGACCGTTGGTTTCGGTGGTCACCGCAAGTCGATTGATCTGAATTTCTCCAGTTATGATCCCACCACGGGATGTGACTTTGTCAAACATTCCGCGCGAACCGGAATAATTGGTGAATCTATTGCTCTTGCAATAGATAGCGGCGCCCGGGTCATGAGAAGGGATGATCTCAGTCGGGAGATGCTGGTTCCCTATGGGATTTTCAGCTCTGATCCGTATATTGTCATTCATAGCGGTGCGCGAATTAAATTTACGCACTGGCCATATTACACCAAACTTGCCGAAAGAATTGCCCGGGAAATGGGCGTTCGTGTTGTATATATGGCCGAAAATGAGGATCAGAAGGCAAAAATTTCTAGCGAACTGCTAGAGAGTGGCATGATTGTATATGTCAGTGGTCAGATTCCGTTTGATCATTTTGACGCATTTCTTTCATTTTCCACCGTATTTGTCGGAAATGATTCAGGCCCCAAGCATCTTGCCTCGCTGCGTGGCACAGAGGTGGTCAGTCTTCATTCCTCCGTATTGGATGGGAAGAATGGGGGCAGGAGCGTGGAGGAATTGCCATCAGCCGCCGTGTTCCGTGCGCGGGCTGTTCCCTGCATCATAATTACGATGAATGCGCCAAGGATGTCGCCTGCATAAAGTTCATTACTATTGACGAGGTTTATAGCGCGGTAACGCAGCTTTTTACGGAGCGCAAAAAATACAGCGATGAGATGCTGCCGAGTGCTGGCCAGGCATAACGCCGGACACCACCCGGCCTGGAAAGCATAATCAGGGCAGGAGAGTAGCAGCGAGACTGACGGCGGGGGTACGTGTCAAATCGTATGGCGACATGCCGTCAGTCCTTGTGCCTGCTGCACATGATCCTGTTGCGATTGCGCTGAGGGGCTTCCGTTCAGAAAGTTCGGAAGTCCCGGAGCGTGTCCTTATGCGGGGATCTGTTCGTATTATGGGGCATCTGAAGCTACGTGCCGGGTAGTCGGGGCCACGCCTTACACATCTGAATCTGACCATCGTGCAGATGCGCCATGATCTCGTTACGGCTCCTTGTCAAAACGTGATGGACGACGCCTCGGTCTGGACAGGAAGCCGGAAACGGACATGACCGAAGCTGACCCGGCCAATGTGTCGGGTAAAGTGATCCCGTCTCCTATGCCTGCTCCAGGAATATTGCGCATATTATAAGGAAGTTTTTGGTGAAGCTTTTTTCCAAAAGCTTCAGGAAACGCCATATTTAAAAAATCGGCGACCAAAACCGTTTATTATTTGTCAATCAGACTTCAGATACCTAACTGGCGCGCGACATGATAATAACGCCAGATACAATTACGACCAGCCCCACAATCCGCAAGGGGTGAATCTGTTCGCCCAGAAACGCGATGCCCGCCACCACCGTCAGCACAATACCCAGCGCGACACAGGGATAGGCCTGGGAGACATCAATGCGTGCCAGTACCAGAAGCCAGACAATGGCGCTGAGGCCGAATGCCACAAGACCCGCCACGACGGAAGGATTAAGCGCAATAGAGAGGATGATCTGCCGCAGATCCTCCCGGCCGGACAGGGCGTTTTGCACGCGTGGCGCAGACATGCCGGTTTTGAGCAGGATCTGGGCGGATGAGGAGAGTAATACACTGACCAGAACAAGAATAATGGTCCCGAATTTCATGTTTCCATTCCTCTGGATGACTCAAATACGCATAAACGCCCGAACCGTGCGACTGGCAGGAACGGATCGGTTTGAACGCAGTGATCGACAACGTAGCAATGTCGTGTTGCGCGGCGTAGTGCAGGCGGGCAGGTAGATCCTTCAGTCGGGCGACCTCAAGCAGCCTGTCGCGCCATGTCGGGTAATAGGCGGGCGCCCACATGACCGCCGAACCGGAGGCCCGAATGATCCATGCCTGCCGGTGCGAAAAGTAATTGAATACGACCGCGCCGCTGAACAGTTGATCCTGCCCGGCATCGATCGTGAAACCGGGCCGTGTTCCGCGTGATGTGCCGGGGGGAAGCAGGAAAACCGTCGTTTCAGGGGTTCGTGCCCGCGCCCACAGACCCAGCGCCTGCCAGTCGTCTCGTTGTGCGATAACCTGTCGTTCAGCGGAAAGAACGTGAAGCCCGTGTATGATGCTGAAAAGGATGACCGGCAGCAGCAATGCCGTCGCCACGCCATAACGCAGCCATGGCCTGAACTCCGGTTCGGGGATCGCCCGCCGCAACAGCAGCACGATAATGATCAGGGGCAGCATCCTGTCACTTGTACAGGCCGACAGGATCAGCGCGGGTGCCCATATGTAACGGTCTGATGCGGCACGGGAAAATAGCCATCGGGTTGCCAGTGCGGCAACCGCCACGGCGGCCAGCAGGTGAACGGTGGTTCCCGAACGCAGCAGGTGCAGGTTAAGCAGCAGGCGTGAATGGGTGAAAAACGGCAGGAAAATTCCCGCAACCCAGACCATGACCGCCCCCCAGAGTGCGACGGCAAGAAAGGAACCGGTTGCCGACAGCGCCGAGGTCGCCGCCAGGCCACAGCAGAATACGACCAGAAACGACCAGATGTCCGATGAGGGTATTGTCCATATCAGGAAATGATATGGAAAGAACTCCTCCAGAAATGTGACATAGTCAAAGGGGGGAACAGCCGTACCATAGGGGTTGATACGGATATTATGGACCACCGGCACGGCCAGAAGGGCAAAAATGGCCAGCCCCGCCACGGCATGGAGCAGCAGCGGGCGTAGCCGCCATTTTTCCTCATACCATTGAAACCATAAAATGAACGCCATCGGAACCGCCGTCCAGACGGCGATGAAGGCGTTGATGAAAAAGGTTACGCCATTCATCGCGAATGCGGCCGTTATCCGCCGTCGCGCCATCCAGGCCAGGGCGAGCAGGGTGGTCCCATTCGCCAGTTCCGATTGCGTGAAATAATCAATCAGCAGGCCACCGTCACCGGCTTTGGAGTATCCTCGCAGTATTGAAGACAGTGACGCAAGCACGACGAACACGCATTGCGCCCTGATACCCGCAATGCCCACCAGTCTGGCCCATGCCAGCAATCCGGTAAACAGTATGACGCGGGATATGATCTGGCATGAAAACAGGAGAGTATAGGCATCCTGCCCATGTGCATGACCGGCGAACAGCATCCAGAAACCGGATGCGTAAAAACGCAGGCTCTGGATGAACAGGTCATCCGCGAATTGTGGTTCATCATATAGCCGCGCCAGAATGGGCAGATGGTAATAATTGTTTTCCTGCCCCCCGGCGTAACCTGATACGCCAATGGAAAACAGGGCGGCGGATACGATCAGTACGGCCTGCAGGCACCAGTCGGGAATACGCCGCGCAAACGGATGGGCCATTACCGATGTCGTGACGGGCTGCGCCATGCTAGATCGCCGCAAGAACGACAAGGGTGGAAAACCCCACGGCAATCAGGCTGGTCCGATCCCGTAGCGCCCAGATGACGGGGTCATCGTTCATCTGCCGCCGATGCGCCACCATGAGCGCGCGTGCCAGCAGGAACAGCAGGACAGGCGGCAGTATCCATAAAATATAGGGGCGCATATATATTTCCCGAACCGAGGGTGAGGAAATATAAAGACAGAACACCGTAACCGCGTTTGTGCCGCATGTGGCAGCCAGCGCGGCCAGAATGAAAAGGTCATCCTTGCGATAGGCCCGGGAACTGGATTCCGGCAGGTTCCCGTCCAGACGGACCAGCAGTTCGGTATATCGCTTGATCAGGCGAGAGAGGTGAACACGAACAGGGAAAACGCCAGCAGCCACTCCGAGAGTACTATTCCCGTCGCGGTTCCCCCGCCCAGAAGCCTGGCTGTATATAAAAGCGCAAGCCCCACGACATCACCAAGCATCTTGCGTTTGAGCCAGAAGGAATACCCCGTTGTCAGTGCGACATAACCCGCAAGGGTGAAGGAAAACATCCATGGCAGGAACAGGCAGGCCATGACGGCGCATAACCCCAGCACGGGGATGGCCGTCAGCGCCGCATGAACCGACAGCGCGCCGCTGGCCAGGGGCCGTTTCCTTTTGGAGGGATGCTGCCGGTCATCACCCAGATCCGCCAGATCGTTCAGCAGGTATATGGCCGACGCCGCCGCGCAGAAAGCCGCAAAGGCACGCAGCTTTCCACCATTGTATGCATGCTGAAGTCATGCGCCGCCAGCGCGGGCATGAAGACAAGTACATTCTTGGCGTATTGATGCACCCGTAGCGCCCGCCGCCACACTTTCAGCGACTGGCGGGGTTTTTCCATTATATCGACATTGCCGAACGTATTCAGCGTGCGCGACGATCTGGCGTCGAGACCGATCGCATGGCAACGATGGGCATGACGCCAGATTTCCAGGTCATGCCGATGGTTGCGACATAATCGAAGCCCTTGTCACCAAACCGGTCGATCAGCACTTTCGCCTTGTTGGAGGCCGCGAGATTGTGGTTCACGTCGCTGGCGAACAGCCCGTCAAACCGGCCCAGATGGGCGGACACGGCCTGCGCGAAACGTTCGTTTGACGCGGTGGCAAGATAGACGGGCCGCCCCTGCGCCCTTGCCTCGTCAATCAGGCTCAGAACGGACTGGTGATAGGGCAGGGTGGTTACATCCACCTGCGCGCGTGACGCCAGCACCTCCTTCAGGCAGGCCCGCCCGCGCAGGAGCGAGAGCAGGACAAGGGGCAGGCTGGCGGGCGCACGCCCGATGTAACTGAAAAAGGATTCTATCAGCAGATCCGTTGCAATCAGGGTGCCATCCAGATCGACGACAAGGGGATATGAGGGCTCTTCACCCGACAATGCTGCCAGTGCCATTTTCGCCTCAATACAGGTTGCTTCAACGCAAGTATCGGAACCGTGGTAATGGCGCATGTTTTTGCCGCATGGGAATTGGGCAAGGCTGATGAAAGCGCCTGGCGTTGAACGGAGCAGTCCCCACGCGGTTGCTTCCGGCTGTTACATATTTTTGGGCAGGAATAAGGCAACCGGTCACCCGCGCGCGGGCCAGCCAGATCGTGGCGGAGCAGGAAAACCAGAACGCCCACGCCAAGTGCCGCGACGAACAGATAGGATTGCAGGATATTCAGTGCGGTATCAGCCAGAAAATTAAGTGGCGCCAGGGAGTTGGCGACAAGGGTGAACGTTACGGTCAGGCAGGCCCAGAGTGCCCCGCGCGGCATGGGTCCGGGACCGTTGCGCAGTAGCGCCAGAAATATCAGTGAGAACAGGGGCAGCATAATGCCATAATGGTGTTCCCACGCGACTGGGGACGCCGCCGTAAAACACAGGGCTGCAAGCATGAACGATGTCATGCCCGCCAGTGGGGTTGTCGCCATCCGGCCCACCCATAGCGCGGCTGTAATCATTACCAGCGTAAAGAGCACGGTCATTACATGGATGAAGGCGTTGTAGGGCGCGAAATGCCGTGCATCCCATATCAGGTTGGGGCCGTTTCCGATCATGCGGTCAAGCAGCCCGTCAAGGGACTGGTTGGCGTAAAAACTTTCGCCATGCTGGCCGATAAAACCCAGCACATGCAGGTAGCTGACCGGCCACCCCCATCCGTACAATATACCCGAAATAAAATAACCCAGAACACAGCATACCGCCGCCCCGGTCACAAAGGCCAGATCGCGCCGTACCGCGCCCCACAGGAGGAAAAGCGCCATCTGTGGCTTTACCAGCGCGGATAGCCCGATCAGGATGCCCGCCCATTTCGATTGACCGCGTGCAAGGAAATAGCAGGCGAAAACAAACAGTGCGTCCAGAAAGATCTGGATCTGGCCCAGATAGACCGCGCGCATGAGCGGATAGAAACAGAGCGTGCCCAGCGCCGCGCACCCCATGAGCCACAGGCGACCATCACGCTGGCCCGACAGCCCCGGCAGCGCCAGAAGCCGCGCCAGTTGCAGATCAAGCAGCATCATGCCCGGCGCAATGGCTATCCATGCCAGAACCGCCAGAATATTGAGAAAACGGATGGCGGAGGCACCCCCCAGGGGTAGCCACTGGACAGCCAGCAGGGATGTCAACGGGTACTGGAACTTGGTGCCCAGCCCGAAGAAGAAATGCTCATAGGCGTCACTATCGGGGTTGCCCCATAGCCAGTCCCGCACCGCCAGCATGGGATTCCATGAATCCGTGCCACCCAGGCGTTCAATCGCATGTAATGTCACAATATTATTGACGAAATAGGGACTTTCCATGGGAATGTCCGTCCCGTTGCGTGTCATGTACCAGTGCAGTGCTGTAATGAACAGGCCGATCAGCAGCATGGAAACCGGAATGAAAATACTGGCCCGGCGCAGGTTCCGGACCAGCCGCGTGGCCTGCGGCTCCGCCGGGGGGGCATCCATATGCGCCGATGTGAATGAAGCGACAAAATCCGACATACCCGTTTCTCCTTGCCAGCCAGCCGTGTCCGACAGGCTGAACCCGTGGGCGCATCGCAAGTTTCCCTTATGAATATTGCATGGTTCATGATTGCCGCTGTTCATGTCCATATATCGGGAAATATTGGTATCGCGGTTTTTTCATGCCTGCATCTTTCCCGGTGACACTGCGTTACATGCGCGCAATGGAGTGGAAAAATGAGCGACATATGCGGCGGTTGACCCTCTTCGCAAAAGGTAATGTCGATGTTCATGATACATTGCATTCGTGCCGGATCGGCGGTGCATTACAATGGAATGGTATCAGCGAGGTGCTGCGCGGCAACTATTCCGGGCTGACGGCGCGCGTACGTCATGAAACATGGACACGTTCGGACGCCCTGCTGGCGGCGACGGGATCCGTGCCTGCCTCACTGGCCGCGCGTGACGTGCCGCTGGGCAGTTATCCGGCGGCCAGCCAGTTCAGTGACGCCCTGTTCACCACCGCGTCGGATGCGGTCATCCTGTCGATCCAGCCCGATGTGACATCCAGCATGTTGCGGCACCGGACGGAAGGCTACTACCTCTATGCCCCCGACATAGCGCACTGGCGTGATGAGGACAGGGCATGGCTGCGGCAGGATTTTGAACCCCTGGGCCTGCTTACGCCGGAACAGTCAATGGCCAATCTGGCCGCGATTATCGAACGCCTGCGCGCGGTGAACGACGTGCCGGTACTGGTCTATAACCTGTCCTTTATTATGCCGGGTGATGGTGTTCACTGTCATATGGGGCTGGATGAAACCTATCCGACACGAATCCGGCGTTTTAATCTCGCACTTGTGGAACTTTCACACGAAACAGGCATCTCTATTATTGATGTGGACGCTGTTGTCGCGCGCCATGGAACGGACAGGCTCAAGCTGGATACCGTTCACCTGACCCCCGAAGGTTATGAAAAGGTCACGCGGGAAACAGCCCGCGTACTCGACGATATCGGCGTATTCGACAGCGTGAGGAACAGGACGCCATGAAAGCAAGTGTCATCATCCGCTCCAGAAACGAGGCCGACCGCCTGCGGCTGACGCTGACGTCGCTTGCCTGCCAGAGTGAAGGCGCGCAGGTGGTCGTGGTCAATGACGGTTCCACCGATCATACCATGGACGTGATCGGCGCGGCGGCGGGGGAGCTGGATCTTGTCGCCATCCACCA
>NZ_BAIO01000015.1 GCF_000613305.1 Komagataeibacter kakiaceti JCM 25156 | reverse complement strand
CACGGGTCAGCTGCACGCGCTCGGCCTTGGGGTCGAGGGTGGGATGCAGAAGCTGGTCGAGCGAGGACGCGGGCACCCGGCGGATGGCGTCTTCCTGCGTGATCAGCCCCTCACGCGCCATGTCGATGGCGATTTTCAGCGCGGCGGCGGCGGTACGCTTGCCGCTGCGGGTCTGGAGAATGTACAGGACGTTGCGCTGGACGGTGAATTCGATGTCCTGCATGTCCTTGTAATGTGTCTCCAGTATGGAGCGCACGCGCATGAGTTCGCCATAGGCTTCCGGCAGCACGGTTTCCATCGGGTGCTGACCGGCTTCGGCCCGCGCGCAGGCCATGGGCTGGGGCGTACGGATGCCCGCAACCACGTCCTCGCCCTGCGCATTGATCAGGTATTCGCCATAGAACACGTTTTCCCCGGTGGAGGGATCGCGGGTGAAGCAGACGCCCGTGGCGCAGTCATCGCCCATGTTGCCGAACACCATGGACTGCACATTGACCGCCGTGCCCCACGAGGCCGGGATTTCGTGCAGTTTGCGATAGGTGTTGGCGCGCGGGTTCATCCATGACCCGAACACCGCCCCGATCGCCCCCCAGAGCTGCTCCTGCGGGTCGTTGGGAAAATCGACGCCCGCATGGGTGCTGATGATCAGGCGGTAATCCGCCACGATGCTGCGCCACTGCTCCGCTGTGACGGCGGTGTCTTCCTCCACGCCGTTGGCGCGCTTGAACTGCTCCAGCACATCCTCGAAATGATGGTGGGCCACGCCCATCACCACCGAACCGTACATCTGGATGAACCGGCGGTAGCTGTCCCACGCGAAACGCGCATCACCCGAGGAGCGGGCGAGCCCTTCCACCGTCTGGTCATTCAGGCCGAGGTTGAGCACGGTATCCATCATGCCGGGCATGGACACCCGCGCGCCGGAACGGACCGAGACCAGAAGCGGCGCATCCGCATCGCCAAAGCGCAGGCCCATTGACTTCTCGACCCGGCGCAGGGCTTCGGCCACCTGCGCCTGAAGCGCGTCGGGATACTTCCGGCCGTTGTCATAAAAGGCCGAACAGACTTCCGTCGTAATGGTAAAGCCGGGCGGCACGGGCAGCCCGATCGACGCCATTTCCGCCAGGTTGGCGCCCTTGCCGCCCAGAAGGTTGCGCATATCCGCGCGCCCTTCGTTCAGGCCATCTCCGAAGCTGTAAACCCATTTGGTCATGTCTGTTCGTTCCTACGCGCGTTCGTCCGTCAGAAAATGACGCCTGCTCCGGAACAGGTCAAAAAAACAGGCGAAAGCGCTTTAATATTGTTTGTTGTTGGCAGGTCCGGGTGATGAATTTAGCCGCCCCGGCCATACGGAGGCAATCACTATTTTCACGACATATGCAACATATCATTCATAAACAATGATAACGCAACAAATCAACCAATGCGGCGACTACGTAAAATACGTTTATTTATAATGATATAAACAAAAAATCCCCGACATGGGCCGACAGATGCTCCCGGAAAGGCTTTCCCATTATAATATTATAATAAATAACAGTTGTGTGATTATCTTATATATACCCCATCAGGATTTCCCTGACTTTGCCCGGCAGTTCATTGTGCAACGCAACAAAAACATTGCGCGCTGCACAATAAAAAATAGACAACAACTAAAATAACATATCGTTATCCAAAAAAATACTTTGGATATACCTTAATTGTGTTGACACCGGGCTTCATATTCCAGAAACATCCCCGTCGGCCACATCAGAAAAACAAGAAGTACGGTCATATGAAAAAAGCCATATTCCTCCTGCTGCCCTTTGCCGGGCTCCTGTGGGTGCCGCTCTATAACCGGCACGATCCGGTGCTGTTCGGCTTCCCGTTCTTTTATTGGTACCAGCTCGCCTGGGTTCCCGTAACATCCGTCCTGATCTGGGCAGCATGGAAGTCGGAACGGCCGTCATGAACACATCCACATTGCCCGATAACGCCGCCATCGCCGTGTTCGTGCTGTGCTTTCTGGCCACCATCGTGCTGGGCAGCACGGTCAGGCTGTGGCGCCCGCTGCTGATGCGCCGCAAGGCCGCCGCCCACCATACCGAAGGCGAGGAATGGGGGCTGGGCGGGCGTGAATTCGGCGCCTGGGTCACATGGTTCCTGGTCGGGGGCGATTTCTATACCGCCTATACTGTCATCGCCGTACCGGCGCTGGTCTATTCCACCGGGGGCTTCGGCTTTTTCGCGCTGCCGTACACCATTATCGTCTATCCCTTCATATTCGCCGTCATGCCCCGGCTGTGGACCATCGCGCGCGATGGGGGACACGCCACGGCGGCGGACATCGTCCGCGCGCGCTTTGGCAGCCGCACACTTGAAATGGCCGTGGCGCTCAGCGGCCTGATTGCCGTGCTGCCCTATATCGCGCTCCAGCTTATCGGCATCCGCACCGTGATCGAGGCGCTGGGCTTTACCGGCATGCTGCCGCTGCTGATCGCCTTCTTCTCCCTTGCCGGGTACACGTGGCTTGGGGGGCTGCACGCGCCGGCGCTGACCGCTTCATCAAGGATGTGATGATCTATATCGCGGTGCTGGCGGCGGTCATTATCGTGCCGATCCATCTGGGCGGGTACGGGGCCATGTTCCATACCGCGGCACAGCATCTGCCCGATGCGCCGGGCGGGCATATCCTTGGGCAGGGGCAGATCGTGCCCTACGCCACGCTTGCGCTGTCCTCCGCCTTCGCGGCGTTCCTTTACCCACACACGCTGACCGGCATCCTTGCGGCGAAATCGGCCGATACGATCCGGCAGAACGCCGTATTCCTGCCGATCTATACCATCGTGCTGGGACTGATCGCGCTGCTCGGTCTCATGGCGCATGCGGCGGGGATCGTGACCACGTCTTCCTCACAGGTGGTGCCGCAGCTTTTCCTGGCCATTTTCCCTTCATGGTTCGCCGGGTTCTGCTTCGCCGCGATTGCGGTGGGCGCGCTGGTGCCGGCCTCCGTCATGGCGATCGGGGCGGCCAACCTGATCATGCATAACATCCTGCCCCACCGGGCGGATTCCGTCACCGGTTCGCGCATTGCCGGTTTTGCGGTGAAGGTAGGCGCGCTGGGCTGCGTCGTGTTCCTGAACGCCAAATTCGCCATTGACCTGCAACTGCTGGGCGGCGTCATTATCCTGCAGACGTTTCCCGCCCTGATCATGGGCCTGCTGCCGCTGCGGCTGCCCGCGCGCGCGCTGATCACCGGCTGGGTCATCGGGTCCGTATCGGGGCTGGCGCTATGCTGGATGGACGGGCTGAAGCCGGTGCATCCCATCGCCTTTGCCGGTTTTTCGGCTTCCGTTTCAACCGGGCTGCTGGCGCTGGGCATTAACATGACGGCGACATTCGCACTGGCGGCGGCCATGCGCCTCGCCACGGGGGCCTCGCCCGCTCCCCTGCCGAGGCAGGAAGGGGCGCGGCGGTAGAAGCCATTTAAAATCCGGGCGCGCCTTTTTTTCGGAAAGGCGGCGCTTCCTGAAGCTTTTTGGAAAAAGCTTCACCAGAAACTTTCTTATGATTCGTGGGGCATTCACTGTGCCGGGCTTTTCCGATAGCCCCTCAGTCCACGGCCTACGGGCCATGCGAATGCGGGCGGCAGCCCCGCCCCTGATCCTGAGCATTTCAAACGGCACCCTTCACCTGGTGCCGTTTTTTATTGACCGTAAAGCAGAGCGGACTCCGCCCCCGGTTCAGGTCGGTTGCAGGTTACCGGACAGGTGGGCGGTCTCCGCCACGGTCATGCATCCCTGCCGGGCGAGCTGCCGCAGAATGCACACCACGCCCGGCACGCAGTTGCCACACTGCGCACGGCAACCCTTGGATTCATAGACTTCCTTCGGCCGGACCGCGCCATTACGTACGGCCTTCTCCACATCCGCATCCGTCAGCATATTACAAGAGCAGACAAACATTTATCCATCTCACCCATAAAATGTGAATCCAGCATAAACACGAATGAGAACAAATCGCAATGCAATTTATGAATTGATCCGATCCATTCCTCCGCGCCGCGACATGGATGCCAGGTCATATCCCCCCATTTACAACTTTATCAGGAGCGATAACATCCATGCCGATCATGTAGCGTCATCATCCGGACCTCCACCCCATTCACGCCTGCCTGTGGCAATCACCCTTTATGCATCATCCGGATCATATGAGCCTTTGGACCCGCCCTTTGCCTGAACACCCAACTGCCGCATCCGGACCCCGCTGTAATTCTGACAGCGCAAGAAATGTGCCAGGTTCCGCACAGGACTACGCCGCCCCAGATCCGGGCCAGATGTATTGTGGGAGGCAATGAAGCAGGGCCGCGACAGGAGGCTGCCTGAAAAGCCTGTTCAGGGACATTCCGCAAAAATAATCAGGAAGTTTCGGGGGAAGTTTTTTGAAAAAAGGCAGCGTTCAGAACACCTAATTTTATCAATCAGTTATTTTCAAACAACTTCCTGATAAACCTGCTCCGAAATCTGGCGACGGACCGCTTCCGCCGACTTTGCGGATGGTTCCCCTGCCCCACTTCCCTGCCAGATGTCTGAAAACGCACAAACCGGCGCCGCCCAACGGCCTCTCCACAGTCGAGCGCTCCGGGCCACAGCGCCCGTGCGCCACGCTCGGGCATTGCCATAAAAAAGCGCCAATTTCATGCCGTCATGACCGGATGCGCTTCCTCTCCGCATTCCCACGGATTTCACCGCACGCGCCGGTGGTTATTAAATAATGTGTTATATCAGGCGCGGCGATCTTGCGGGTTTCACGCCACCGGCAAGACGGGTTACCAGAAAAACGGCAAAAAGGACGGGTTTTCTCCCGTATATGGGCCGTTTATGCCCCCTGTGTTCAAATGAACTTTTGCAGGTTATGTCCGTTGGTGGTAGCAAAAACGATTCTTGCACGCCCGCGCGCGAAATATATACTTGACCAAACGATACAGGAACAGACCCGTCCATGGCTTATACAACGACCAACCCCTATACTGGCGAGAAGCTGAAAACCTTCCCCGAAGCAACTGATCAGGAAATCCAGACCGCCCTGACCGACGCCTATGAAGCCTTCAAGGCATGGCGTCACGTCTCCTTTGCCGAACGCGCGAAGGTCATGACGAAGGCGGCGGCCATTCTGCGTCGTGATATCGACAAATACGCCCGCCTGCTGACCCTTGAAATGGGCAAGCTCTACGGGGAAGCAAAGCTGGAAACCGAACTTTCGGCGGAAATCTTTGAATATTACGCCGCGAATGCCGAACGCCTGCTGGCCCCCGAAACGCTGCCCGTTGCCGACCCGAAGGAAGGCAAGGCCGTTCTGGTCCATCAGCCGCAGGGCATCGTTTTCGCGATCGAACCGTGGAACTTCCCTTACTACCAGATCGCCCGCATCATCGCGCCGCAGCTTTCCGCCGGGAACACGGTGCTGCTCAAGCACGCATCCAACGTGCGCAGTGCGCCGCCGCGTTTGACAGCCTGATGCAGGAAGCCGGCCTGCCCAAGGGCGCGTTCCGCAACCTGTATGCGGCCCGCCACCATACCGAAGTGATCCTGAGCGATCCGCGCGTATGTGGCGTGGCGCTGACCGGTTCCGAAGGCGCCGGGGCGATCGTGGCCGGTGTCGCGGCCAAGGCGCTCAAGAAATCCACGATGGAACTGGGCGGCTCCGACGCCTTCATCGTGCTGGAAGACGCGGATCTGGAAAAGACGGTGAAGTGGGCGGTGTTCGGTCGCCACTGGAATGCCGGCCAGGTCTGTGTCTCGGCCAAGCGGATGATCGTGGTGGACGCGGTCTATGACCGGTTTGTCGAACTGTACAAGAAGGGTGTGGCCGAACTGAAGGCCGGTGACCCGATGGACCCGACCACGACGCTGGCCCCGCTGTCCTCGCAGAAGGCGGCTGATGAACTGGCGGCACAGGTCGAGGAAGCCAAGAAGCACGGCGCGGTGGTCGAGACCATCGGCGCGCCGGTGCCCAATGACGGGGCCTTCTTCCGTCCGCTGCTCATGACCAACCTGCACAAGGACAATGAAGCCCGCCTGTGGGAGTTCTTCGGTCCCGTCACGCAGCTTTACCGCGCCAAGGACGAGGCGGACGCCATCCGCATCGCCAACGACTCCCCGTTCGGGCTGGGTGGCTCCGTCTTCACGAAGGACACGAAGCGCGGCGTGAAGGTTGCCGAACAGATCTATACCGGCATGGTCTATGTCAACCACCCGACCATGGTGAAGGCGGACCTGCCGTTTGGTGGCGTGGCCCGTTCCGGCTATGGCCGTGAACTGATTGGCCTTGGCATCAAGGAATTCGTCAATCACAAGCTGATTGATGTCGTCGATATCGACGCACCGTTCTAAATCCCTGCTTCTGGTTGATCCCGTCCGGGTCAACCAGCGACGGACCAGCCCCTCACCCGCATCAGGACGATCCTGATATGGGTGAGGGGTTTCGTATTCCGGGGGCACCTGGCTTCCTGTCCCGATGCGGATTACGAATATACTGATCTTACAAAGAAATGGATCTGGGTCTTTACTGTCAGCTTTCTTGAGCAGGCATGAAACATGCCAAGGCGACGGTATGAAGATCGTTTGACGCCACACATTACCGCGTCTGATCTTCTGAAATCTGATATGTTACAGGTAATGCCCTGTGATCATGCCGCCTCGTCCGGCATAAAATGCACTATCCATCTGCTGGAAATGACATGATGGAAGTAGAAACAGTGTATTGATAATGAATAATAAATGTTTTTGGGTGCTACCTTTTTCAAAAAGGCGGCGTTTCCCGAAGCTTTTTGAAAAAAAGCTTCACCAAAAACTTTCTTATGATTTATGGGATGTTTCCTGAAGGGGATCAGATTATGAAATACAAAAAAAGAGATATTATACAAATATTTTATATACGAAATGACTTACCGAACTTCCTTCAGACAGGACCAGGTTCCTGATGGCCACTTCCGCCCCCAAATGCCATCCATGAAACAGGAAGGCGCTCCCGACCACTGCGGGCAACAGGTAAAGCCACAACGCCTTCGGCACCGGGCCGCATTTGAACCCCAGCACCACGGCGGCTATTGATCCGATCATGCGCCGGTTACAACCTCGGACACCGAATGGGCGTGTAATACAAGCCGGGTATAGGCCATGACAGCCGCCACGGCCATCAGGGGCAGCATCGTAAGGGAGGGAAGGCCGATAAACGCCTCACGCCCCATCATGATCAACAGGCTGCCATAGACAAGGCAGGCCGACGCGACATGGCCACTGGGGCTGAAAACGGGGGCCTGCATGAATACGGCATAATACAGGCCCATAATTTTCAGGACCAGCATGAGCGCCAGCGTCAGGATAACCGTGCCAAGCCAGACGGAAGCGCCCCGC
Source organism: Komagataeibacter kakiaceti JCM 25156 (assembly GCF_000613305.1). The sequence goes on along the minus strand of NZ_BAIO01000015.1, from coordinate 12,950 downwards.
CGCCACTCCCGCCAGACCATAACGGCCGCAACCGTGGCCACGACCGGCAGAATGTCGCCCTGATCGGCGAAATCGGTGATGAAACGTATCATAACGAAACGTATTTTCCTGCCACCTACCCATCCCGCATAGCATATGACCGGCACGATCGCCAGCAATACGCACTAACGCATGACAGGCGCGGAGGTTACACGCCCCGGCAGGAAAGCCCCGAGGACGCACCCATCATAAGGAGCAGGCGCGTCCCGGTGCAAGGAACTGTTTGAAAAACCGGCCTTTGGGACATTCCCTAAATTTTAGGGACGTTTTCGGTAAAGCTTTTTTCAAAAAGCTTCGGGAAACGCCGCCTTTTTGAAAAAAGGCGGCACCCAAAAACTTTTATTGTTTTTTATCAATCAGTTGTTTTCAATCGGCCTCTGGGTAGTTCAGGGCGTTTTAGGCGTTTCCCCACGCTGCGTGGCGACCTGTTCGGGTGTGACGCCATGATCGCCACTGCCGAAGGTTTTGGTCACATAATTGACCACGGCCGCGACTTCCGTGTTGCTCAGGCGCTGCACATCGGAATTCTGGCCAAAGCCGGGCATATAGGCATGAACGCCATTCGCGGTCCGGTCCACACCCTCCAGCACGGTCATGATCAGGTTATCCGGATGCCCGGACCCGACAACGGCGTTATGGAACAGGGAAGGTACATAGCGGTTGCTCGACCCCGCCCCGTTATCACCATGGCAGGAGGCGCAGTTGGCGTCATACACGCCCTTGCCGTCCATCGGATCGAGATTGTCGATGCGGGTAAGATCGCCCGAACGGATGTCCGGCACATTCAGGGCCTGCCCGATACGTGCGCGGGGCGCGTGTTCGGCATCGTCCTCCTTGGCCGGAACCTGAAGGATATAGGCGGCCAGGGCGTGCAGGTCCGTATCGGTCAGGTGGCTGGTGCTGTGCTCAACCACCTCCCCATCGGTCCGGCCGCCTGGCTCAGCCCGTCGATATGACCGGTGCGCAGATAGGCCACCAGTTCATCCTCGCTCCAGTCCCCGATGCCGCTGGTCTTGCTGGATGTAATATCAGGCGCGTACCACCCCAGCAGGGACGCACCGGCCAGATAACTGTCCTCTTTCTCGCTCAGCATGACGTTGCGGGGCGTATGGCAGGTGCCGCAATGCGCCAGCGCATGGGCGATGTATTTTCCCCGCCGCAGCTTGTCGAACGTCGCGGCGTCCCCCGTTTCCGGGTCGCTCTCACCCGCCACAAGGTTCCACACCGCCATGGTGATGCGCAGGTTGGCCGGGAAATTGAGCGCCGTGGCGGGCGGGGTTTCGGCCACGGGTTTCACGTCATGCATGAACCACGCATACAGTGCCGTGACATCGTCATCCGTCATGCCGGAATAGGAGACATAAGGCATGGCCGGGTAAAGGCGGCTACCATCCCGGCGGATGCCGTGGCGCACGCTCTTCTCGAAATCCTGTAGCGTATATTTGCCAATCCCGTGGTCGGGATCGGGGGTGATGTTGGTTGAAATGACATCACCCATCGGCGTCGTGATGCTCAGCCCGCCCGCAAAGGGCTGGCCGCCGGGTTTGGTATGGCAGGCAATGCAGTCCCCCGCCGTGGCGATATATTTGCCGTGCGCCAGAAGCTCGGCGGAAGGCTCATCCGCGCGGGCGGGTTCCGTGGACAGAACAGCCAGCCCTACTCCCGCCCCCAGAACCGACCACAGGATTTTGTGTGCAACATCAGGCATGGGAAAGTTCTTTTTTCAGCGTGTCGGCCACACGCAATGCGAGTGCTGCGACGGTCAGGGTGATATTGCCGGTTCCAACCGAGGAAAAGACGGACGAACTCGCGATGAACATGTTCTCGTGGTCATGCGTGCGGCAGAAGCCATCCACCACGGAATCCTTCGGGTCGCTCCCCATGATGGTGCTGCCGGCGGGATGGTCCTGCGGGAAGTAGCCCGGCGTCCACTGCTCGTCCGTGCCGTGCATGAGGCCGATCAGTTCCCGGAACAGACCACGGGTATGCTCGCAGCTTTTCACGGTATATTCGGGAAGTTTATAAAAGACTTCCGGGTGCGGAATACCCAGCGCGTCCTTGTACGTGCTGCTCAGCGTCAGGCGGTTCTGCGGGTCGGCCAGCCCTTCATTATGGCTGAACAGCCGGACGGTATGGGAGGCGAGATAGCGGATCTGCTCCTCCAGTTCCTTCCCGACATATCCCTTGGAAATCGCAAGCGACGTGGCCAGGTCAACCTGGTTGTCATCCACCATGTGCACGAGATAGGCGCCGCGTTCGTTACGCCAGTTTCCATCACGGAAATTGTCGATCACGTTGGTTTCAAGCGGTCCCCTGCCCGGCCACAGCGCCTTGTCGCCACTGATGAAGGTGACCTGCACCCCCGTATGGTCCATCATGTTCCGGCCGACATGGCCGGAACTGTTGGCGATGCCATCGGGGCTCTGCTCATCGGCGGAAACCAGCAGGAGCTTCGCCGTCTCGATACAATGCGCGGCGATTACGAAATACTTGCCGGTAACGCGGTGCGATCCTTGTCGGGGTCATAATAATGCACGGCGGTAACACGCTTGTTGGCGCTGTCACGCTCGATTTTGTACACCACCGCATTGGGAACGAAACGCGCGCCCGCCGCCTCGGCATGATAGACGGAGTAGCTGCCGTTATACATGGCCCCGATGGGACAGATCGGCATGCAGTTGTTGTGCCCTTCGCAGGTGGGGCGGTTATCGTAGGGGCGGGTGTTGCGCGCCTGCGGTTCATGCACCACGCGATAGGGCGTCTTTTCGCTGATCAGCTTGCGGAACTGCTGCGCCGCGTACGAAATGGGCAGCGCTCCATCGGGTAGGGCTGGCGGCGTGGGGAGCCGAGATCCTCCTTCGCCGCGTCCGGCCCGCACACCCCCATCATGACTTCCGCCTGATAGTAGAACGGTTCCAGATCGTCGTATTTCAGCGCCCAGTCACGCCCCTGCCCATACCGGGTCTTCAGTTCGAAATCCGATGGCAGGTACCGCCATGCGCACCCTGCCCAGTGCACGTGGTGCCCCCCATCATGCGCAGATAGACCTGCTGATAGGCCTCCGCGTCCGGGCCGGTGGTATGCAGGTACTCGTTTGGCGTGATCTGGTTGGGTGGATGCTCCGCCCATGGCACGGAGGGAAAAGGCCCCTGATAGGAGGGCTTGTTTTCCAGATTGCGGAAATTCTCGACAAAATGCTGCCGGTCGACACGCGGCCCCGCCTCCAGCACGATGACGGAAATGCCCGCCCGCGCCAGCTCATTGGCAATGGAACTGCCCGCGACGCCAGAGCCGACGATGACGACATCGGCTGAAAGATCCTGTTCAGATGGCATGGGACGCTCCGGGTTCAGGTGGGTTCTACAACGAATTTTGAAGGCGAAAGGGCAGGCTCGCCCGTTGGAACCGCCACTTCCGGCGGGGTCCGGGTCCAGTAGAACGGCCCCCCGGCGGCATAGGTCTTGGGGTAGACCGCGTCGCTGGTAATGTCGAACATCAGAGCCGAGCGGTATACCACGACCTTCTGGTCGGCAACGCCACGGTACCAGCCGGTCATGATGTCATGGATCACATCCTTGAACACCGGGTCCGCATGTTCGGCCGCGCGGGCCAGCGCGCTGGCGCTGCTGAAGGTGCCGCCCGCCATAAGCGCGTGAAGGTTCTGGATCTGCGCGCGCCGGTCGGGCACCGCGTGGATGATCCCGGCGTACAGGGCGTGACCGACCTGCGGGTCCAGCGTGTCACGATCCGTCAGCCGTTGGGAAAGGGCCAGGAACAGCGGCGCCACCGGGTCTTCATCAACCGTCGCGGCCAGGCCCTGTTTCGCGCCCAGCGCCACGGTGGCCAGCCCCATGGCGCCCAGCAGCATGTCACGGCGTGACATACGCAGCGCCTGAGCCATCCGTATGCTGTTGGGGGCGGTCAGATGCACGCTGGTGGAAAAACACGACCGGTCTACAGCCATATGGTGTCGCCTCTCATGCCTGTCTGTCCAGCCGGGATGCCGGAAGAAACAGGCATGGCTGAGCGGAATGCGGTGGTTGAATGTTACGGATACCGCCACGTAACGGGATGCCGCAACCTCTGCGGCCCCTATATTAGCGAATGGCAGGTTCACGTCTGGTGTACGACAACACAGGATCGGGCGCGGAAATATTACGTAATACTGCAATCACGGATACACGGCTCCGTGAAGTGATGAGCGCCCCCGCCGGGCAATAGCGGCAGTATCGTCTTTTCAGAAAAACATCGGGACGTTCTTGATAATACCTTGAGGGGGTATAAAATCAGCGGTGAATACGCAAGGAGCGTGGCCGTGTCCGAGACCTTTGGCTTCCCTGTCGGCGGTATGAGCTGTGCCGCCTGCGCCGCGCGGATCGAAAAGATCCTGAACCGTCAGGACGGGGTGAAGGCGGCGGTCAATTTCGCCGCCGGTCGCGCGCAGGTCATGCTGGACAGCCCCACGGCGTCCATCGCCAATGTCATCGCCGCCGTGCGCAAGGCCGGTTTCACGGTGGCTGAACAGAGTGTGGACCTGTCCCTGACCGGCATGAGCTGCGCCAGCTGCGCCGCGCGGATCGAGAAAATCCTCAACCGCCTTCCCCTGACACGGGCGAGCGTAAATTTCGCGGCCCAGAGGGCGCATGTCGCCTTCGTGCCCGGCATTGTCGGGCCGGATACCTTTATCGCCCGGATAGAAAAAGCCGGTTTTGGCGCAACCGTGCTGGATGACAGCCTGCCCGTGGACGAACATGCGCGGCGCGAACAGGCATGGCGGGCGGAACGCAACGGCTTCGTGCTGACACTGGCCCTGTCCCTCCCCTTCTTCGCGCAGATGGCGGCGATGTTCGCGGGCTCTCCCTACATGATGCCCGACTGGCTGCAATGCGCGCTGGCGACGGTGGTGCAGTTTTACTGCGCGCGCCACCTGTACCGGCGCGCATGGAACGCGGTGCGTGGCGGTTCGGCCAACATGGATGTGCTGGTGGTGCTGGGCACGGGCATCACCTATGTCTTCAGCACCGCCGTCATGGTGCTGGGCCTGAAGCAGCCTGTCTATTTCGAGGCGGATGTCGCCATCATCACGCTGATCTCTCTGGGCAGGCTGATGGAGACCCGCGCGCGCGACAGGACCAGCGCGGGAATTGAAAGGCTGCTGCGGCTACAGCCCCAGGTCGCACATGTGGAAAGTGATGGCGTGGTCACCGACCGCCCGGTCGCGGATGTGCGCGTGAACGATATTGTGATTGTCCGGCCGGGCGAAAGTATCGCGGTTGATGGCGAGGTTGTGGATGGCGCGTCCGATGTGAACGAAGCCATGCTGACGGGGGAGAGCTTACCGGTACTGAAAAAGGCCGCGGACAAGGTGTTTGGCGGCACGATGAACACCACCGGCGCCCTGCGCATCCGGGCTACCGGCGTGGGCGCGGATACGGCGCTGGCGCATATCGTGAACATGGTGGAACAGGCGCAGGGGTCAAAGGCCCATGTACAGCGACTGGCCGACAGGGTCGCGGCCATTTTCGTGCCCGCCGTGCTGGTTCTGGCGCTGCTGACATTCCTGATCGGGTGGCTGGTGACAGGCAGCGCGACATGGAGCCTTGTCTCCGCCGTGTCCGTTCTGGTCATCGCCTGCCCCTGCTCGCTGGGGCTGGCCACACCCACGGCCATCATGGTCGGCACGGGGCTGGGCGCGCGCGCGGGCATCCTGTTCCGCAACGCCAACGCACTGGAACAGGCGGAAAAACTGACCACCATCATCATGGACAAGACCGGCACCCTGACCGAAGGCCAGCCGGGCGTGAGCGATGTGCGGCCCGCACCGGGCGTTGAGCCCGCGCATCTGCTGGCCGTCGCCTGCACGCTGGAGAAGGATTCCGAGCATCCTCTGGCCCGCGCCATTGCCGATTACACCGCGAGCGCCGGAATCCCGGCGCGGACCGTTACGGATTTTCAGGCGCTGCCGGGTCTGGGCGTGACCGCACGGATGGAAGGCGCGCTGATCCGCCTCGGCTCCCCCCGTTTCCTGACCGGGGCCGGACTTGCGCTGGATACCCCCCTCATCACCAGGCTGGAGCAGGAAGGCAAGACCGTCATCGCGGTGGCCGCGGATGCGCGCGCCCTGGGCTATATCGCCCTGTCCGACCGCCTGCGCGCCGATGCGACTGAAACCGTTGCGGCGCTACACAGGGCGGGAATCAGGGTCGTGATGCTGACCGGAGATAACGAGCACGCGGCGGCGGTCGTGGCGCGACAGGTTGGCGTGGATGACTATCTGGCTGGCGTGCTGCCCGGTGACAAGGCGAAGGGCGTGGCGAAATACCGGGCCGAGGGGCAGACCGTGGGCATGGTGGGCGACGGCATAAACGACGCCCCGGCGCTGGCGGCGGCGGATGTCGGTTTCGCCATCGGGGCGGGCGCCGCCATTGCGCTGGATACGGCCGATGTCGTGCTGATGAAAAGTGAACTGGGCAGTGTGCTGGACGCCATTTCACTCTCCCGCGCGACACTGGCCAAAATCCGGCAGAATCTCTTTTTTGCCTTCATCTATAATATTCTTGGCCTGCCGCTGGCCGCCTTTGGCATGCTCAACCCGATCGTGGCGGGGGCCGCCATGGCCATGAGTTCGGTATCCGTTGTCAGCAACTCGCTCCTTCTCAACCGCTGGAAAGCGCCATCCAGCCGTCAGGACCAGAAGGCGACCGGATAAATGGACAAAGCACCGGAATGCCGGCCTTTTTAAAAAGACCGTGTTTTCCGGGGCTTTTTAAAAGGGCTTTACCGGAAATTTCCTTATGGTCTGTGGAATGGTCTCCGGGCAGAGTTTTTCAGGTTGCCTTTCGTTACAGACCGACGGCTTGCGGGACCGACCTGTTACAGTGATGTGATCGGTCCTGAACCCGTCGCCCCGGCGCGACCATCAGGCTGGCACGGATATTGCTTTTAATTCTGAATACGAAACAAAAAAATATCAATCCGCATAACATTCACGCAATGATATTATGGCCTGCTTCTCCGGAGCTTCCACATGTTTCCCCACAGGCCGACAGACATTTCCGCACATGCGTAAATCCTGACCAGAGAGGATCAGACATGCTTGATAATCCGTTCAAATCCGACGCTGATTACAAAGAAGCCGCCGAACGAAAGGAAACCGACTTTCAGGCATGGAAACTGTACGCCAGGCGGCTGGAAAAACGGTTGCAGGAAGTTACGCGGAAACTGACCATCATGACCGCATCCGATACCGGCCATCGCGCCCAGGTCCGTGCGATGACCGAAATGCACCCGCTCAGCCCGCTTCTGGCCGCAACGGACGATACATTTGAAAACGGCAGGCCCAAGCCCCGTATCCGTCTCGTCTTTGAAAAATCGTTCGATAACATGTTGCAGGCTTACGGCATTACCGACCCGCAGTCGCACCGCCTGAACTGAGCCTGACAATGCGGGAACAGACCATACGACCGCGCGCCGACCCGACAACGCGACACCCTGTCGCCCCCTCCCTACAGCGGCACGAAGCGGAAAGTATGGGAAACCATATGTTTCCATCATCGTTGTTTTTCGGGTCCGGTCATCCCGGTAATGAGGGTGCTGCGCACTGGCCGGGGGCGGTTCCGGTGCGAGACAGGGCGGACATACATTGATGCCGACCGCATCCATCCGATAACGCCAGACCTCCGGCCCTGATACCAGAACGCATCCTGACCGGAGTATCCTTACGTGAAATACGGCTTTCCTTCCTTACCGCTGGCGATTATTGCCCTGTCCCTGTCCCATGTCGGCCCGGCTGCGGCACAGGTCGTGACCAGCCCGGCGCAGGTGCAGTCCGGCAGCTATGACGTCGAACCCGCGCATACGCAGGTTACATTCACGGTGCTGCATCTCGGGTTTACGAATTACACGGGCATTTTCTCCAATGCCTCCGGCACGCTGGAACTTGATACCCGCGCGCCATCCCGTTCGAAACTGTCCGTCACCATTCCGGTGGATTCCGTGCAGACCACCAGCAGCAGGCTGACCGGGGAACTGAAGGGCGAACAGTGGTTTGACGCCGGCAGGTTCCCTGCCGCAACCTTCGTCTCCACCGCCATACGCCAGACGGGACAGAACGATGCCGTCGTCACTGGCAACCTGACGCTGCATGGTGTCACGAAACCCGAAACGCTGAAGGTTCATTTCATCGGGGCGGGCATCAACGCGATAGACAAGAAATATACCACCGGCTTCGAAGCCACGGCCACGATCAGGCGTAGCGACTTCGGCGTAAAGATGTATGTGCCTTATGTAGGCGATGACGTGGAGTTGCGCATTGCCGGGGCTTTTGAACGGCGGGACTGAAACATAACAGGCACGCTGAATACTGCCCGCAGGCTCCCTTATGGCCAGCGGGCAGTCAGTATTTAAAGCCCGTGAAAGCGGATGAATCCCTGCGCCGTCATGTGTTCACGCCCCGGACATGGGACCGGGGCATAAAACACATTAAATTGTTATTTTTAAAATTATACATATTTTATGAATATTTTCAGGTTCAGGCGTTCGGTTTCATTCCCGTTATCCTGCCCCCAGACCATTCCATAGGGACGCGACCGGACAAGCCGCATGAAATTCCATTAATAGGTTAGTTTATATTAAAACATTGTTATTAAATGTTATTATATGAACTCTTCGGACTAAAAGTCTGGCTTTTCCTAAAATTAACTTAATTTTACGAAAAATAAATTATCACACATTTTTTTAGTTATTATGGTTGACGCGATACAGCCACGGCGTATGATCCGCCGCGAACACCCCTTTCGGCAATATGGAGCAGAGTGATCCCACATGATCCAGACAACCGGACGAACCTGTCACATTCACCGATGTAGTACATCACCCGTCGCCCCCATGGTGAAGGCGGGCACCCAGTAGAACAACCGGCGGACATACTGCCGGACCCACACCCGCAACATGATACGCGGGCATGTAAAGGCAGCACTTCCATGCTTGAATCCCATATTGTTGAAATTGACGGCACCTTCCTTGGCACGGTTATTCTGGAAGCAGACCGTGAAACGCGGCGCTTCTATGCCGCGCATGACAGCGTACGCGCCTTTCATAACCAGACCCTGCGTGGGCAGGATGACCTGACCCGTCAGGTCACGCGCCTTTACCGGCGCGCGCATGCGGGCATGCAGGCTTTTACCGGCAGCAGGTAATCCGGTCCCGCTGATATACCGATCGGCGGGCCAGAGGGTACAATGTGAAACGGGCCGGATCCAGCAGGGTCCGGCCCGTTGCTGTGCGGGCGGCGGCCTACCTCCGGCGGGAACAGGCCGCGCACCATGTCATCTGCGCAAGAACCGGATACCCTCGCCCCGAAACACCCTGTCAGTTCCGGGGAAGTTTCCGGGGCCGCCTTTTTCAACAAAGGCGGCGTTTCCTGAAGCAGGTTTTTTCAAACAGTCTCCAAAGAAGATGAAAATAACCGTGCAACACTGCCTGATTTTGCACGTTTACGCTGGGCTGTGGCAGTCAGGCCCCATGTCGGCCCTACGTCCCACCGAATTCACAACTTCGCTGTAGCGTTCGCACTCTTCCCCCAATTCCCGGATAGAGGAGAACAGAAAAATGGGTACATCCCCCGAAACACGCCACTCCGACCCACCGGCTGACCGGTCAGCCACGCCCCAGGCCAACGCCGCGATCCCCCTCAAGGCCGATCTGCCGCCCGTACGCACGGGCGCGCCATCACGCCCGGGCGGAAATGGCGCATCCCTTGTGTCGCGACCCGGCGCAACATCCACGCAGCAACCACGAAGAAGCCTGTTCCGTAAATAAAACAGCATCCGGACCAGCCTCTCGCTGTTCCCGTGCGCCTGTAAGTGGAGCAGAGAATGGACGGGAACACCGCATCATCCCTACAGGCCGGTTACATGTTCCGGGCGAAACGACGCTCCTGGATGGCGCGCCTGCTGGGTCACCCGCCGCAACTGACATGGCTGGATGATTCCGCGCCGGTCCGCAGCGAGATTTTTGGCATGGAACGGCTCGAAGCCCATGCCCGAAGCCTTGCCAGCGCCCAGAAGGTCACATCCCGCACCGGCGGCTATGGACAGCCCCTGTCAAAACGCCTGGCGGAAAACAGCGCCTTCCTGCGCGCGGCCGACATACGCATTGCCGACGCCATCCAGGCCGGAAAGCAACTGACGCCCGCGGCCCAGTGGCTGGCCGACAACTACGCCCTGGTTGACATGCAGATACGCGAGACGGATCTGGATCTGCCACCGCGTTATTACGCGCGCCTGCCCAAGCTGGCCAACGGCCCGTTTACCGGCCTGCCACGGGTATTTGGCGTGACATGGGCGCTGGTGGCTCATACGGACAGCAACCTTCAGCCTGAAGTGCTGTACAACTACCTGATGGCGTACCAGAGCGTGGTCCCGCTGACCATTGGTGAGCTATGGGCGGTGCCGATCACGCTGCGGATTGTCCTGATCGAGAACCTGCGGCGTGTCGTCGCGGCGATCATGGCCAACAATGCCAGCAGGCGGGACGCCGACAGGCTGGCGGACAGGCTTGACACCTACCGCAAGGAACCGGACGCTGCCATTCCCGCCTTTCTCGCCACGGTGGACCCCACCGTTCTCAACAACGCCTTTGCCGCGCAGCTTGCCTACCGGTCGCGCGGGCTGGATCCGGAAAAGGATTCCGCCCTTGTCTGGCTTGAACAGCGCCTTGTCGATCGCGGCACCACCATTGATGACGCGGTGCGCGATGATCTGCACGAACAGGGCATGTTCAACGCCACCATCCGCAACGTCATCACCAGCCTGCGGCTGATCGCCGGTTTTGACTGGACGGAAGCGTTTGATCACGTCTGTCTCGTCAACACGGTCTTTGCCGGTTACGACAGTTTCACGCAGGCCGATTTCGCCAGCCGTGACCTGTACCGCAAGGCCATCGAGGATCTGGCGCGGGGCAGCAGCCACAGTGAAATGGCAATAGCCGAACAGGCCGTGACCATGGCGCGCCGGGCGCGGGAAAGCACCGGCGCGACCCGCGACAGGCCGATCCCGGCTATTACCTGCTCATGGCGGGGCGCAGGATGCTGGAAGCCGAAATCCGCTTCCGCCCGCCCTTCTCCCGCAGGCTGGGCCGTGGTTTTCGCGCATACGGCATTATGGCGTACAGCCTGATGGTCACCCTGCTGACCGCGCTCTTCCTCGCCCTGCCCCTGTGGCTGACCTATGGAACGGGCGTGGACGGCCTGTGGCTGCTGGCGGTCCTGGCCTTCCTGCCGGTTTCGGAGGCCGCGGTCGCCTGCGTCAACCGCGTGGCGCTGGAGGCGGTGCATGCAACGGCGCTGCCGGGGCTGGAACTGCTGGACGGTATTCCCGCCCGGCTGCGCACCATGGTTGTAGTACCCGCGCTGCTGACCACGGATGAAACGGTCAACGCCCTGCTGGCGCGGCTGGAAGTGCATTATCTCGCCACCCGGGATGATTCCATCCATTTCGCGCTGCTGACCGACTGGACCGATCATACGGACGCCGAAGGCCCGGACGACCAGCGGCTGCTGGAACGCGCCCTGGCGGGCATGGAGCACTCAACCGCAAATACGCCCCCCTGCCCGATGGCGTGCGCTTCTACCTGCTGCACCGCAGGCGTGTATGGAGCGAAAGCGAGCGGGTCTGGATGGGGTGGGAGCGCAAGCGTGGCAAGCTTCATGAACTCAACCGCCTGCTGCGCGGGGCGACGGATACGACATTTCTGCCACCCGCCCATGGCCTGCCCGCCAATGTCCGCTATGTCATCACACTGGACGCCGATACCCGCCTGCCGCTGGAAACCGTGCGCCGCCTGATCGGCAAGATGGCGCACCCCCTCAACGCCCCCACTTTCGATCCGGTATCGGGCCGGGTGCGCGACGGGTATGGCATTCTCCAGCCCCGCGTGACACCCGCCCTGCCCGTCGGGCACCAGAGCACGCTGTTCCAGCGCATCTTCTCCAGCGCCAGCGGAATCGACGCCTATTCCGCCGCCGTGTCCGACCTGTATCAGGACATGTTTGGCGAAGGTTCCTACGCGGGCAAGGGCATATACGATATTGACGCCTTCGAGGCCGCCCTCGCCAACCGCGTGCCAGACTCCACGCTGCTCAGTCACGACCTGTTCGAAGGGATATTCGCCCGCGCCGGGCTGGTCACGGATGTGGAAGTGGTGGAGGATTTCCCGACCGACTACCTTGTCGCCGCCCAGCGGCTGCACCGCTGGACACGCGGTGACTGGCAGTTGCTGCCATGGATCGTATCGGGCGCGCTGCGCCGCAACACCCCCGCACGCGACCGGATTCCGGGCACGGGCCGGTGGAAAATGCTCGACAACCTGCGCCGTACGCTCGGCACGCCGCTTACGCTGCTGACACTGGTCGCGGGCTGGTTCCTGCCGCTGCACGCCGCCCTGGTCTGGACGGGATTCATCGTGCTGGCCATCGCAACACCGGCCTTCCTGCCCGTGGTGCCCGACATCGTCCCGCGCCGTGAATGGATCACGCTGCGCAGTTACCTGAGCGTCCTCGGCGCCGCCAGCACCGAGGCGGCGATCACCACGTTCCTCAACATCACCTTTCTGGCGCATCAGGCCTTTCTCATGACCGATGCGATCATGCGCACACTCGTGCGCATGGGCATCACCCGCCGCCACATGCTCCAGTGGGTGCCAGCCGCCCAGATCGCGGGGCTGCTGCGTTCGGGCCTTGCCGGGTATTATGGCCGGATGCTGGCCGCGCCGCTGCTGGCGATGGGGATCACGTTCTGCGTGGCCATGTGGGCGCCGTGGAGCCTGTTTCTGGAATTGCCGGTCGCCCTGCTGTGGTGCCTGTCACCCGCCGTGGCCATGTGGGCCAGCCGCACGCCGGTCATCGCCGCGCG
>NZ_BAIO01000016.1 GCF_000613305.1 Komagataeibacter kakiaceti JCM 25156 | reverse complement strand
TGCGCCCTTTGTCACCGTAGGGCAGGCGGTGCAGGTCGGGCAGGAAGTGGGACTGGTCGAGGCGATGAAGGTGTTCAACGCCGTCCGCGCCACGGTCGCGGGCGAAATCGCGGCCGTGCTGGTGGAAGACGGCATGGAAGTGGAGGCAGGCACCCCCCTGTTCCGACTGGCATGAGTGAGACCAGACGTTTCAGCCGGGTGCTGATCGCCAATCGCGGCGAGATCGCCCTGCGTATCCAGCGCGCCTGCCGCCAGCTCGGGCTGGAGACGGTAGCCGTGCATTCCGAGGCCGATGCCGACAGCCGGCATGTGCATGAAGCCGATATCGCCCTGTGCATCGGCCCCGCCGCCGCGGCCCGCAGCTATCTTGATCCCGATGGGCTGCTGCTGGCGGCCAGGCTGACAGGCGCGCAGGCCATCCATCCCGGTTATGGCTTCCTGTCGGAAAACGCTGATTTTGCCGATGCGGTGGAAGCCGCGGGCCTGACCTTCATCGGCCCGACGGGCGCGTCCATCCGCATGATGGGCGACAAGATTACCGCCAAGCGCGCCATGCGCGAGGCCGGGGTGCCCTGCGTGCCCGGTTCGGACGGGCCGCTGCCCGCCGATATGGATGCGGTCAAGGCCATTGCCCTGCAGGTGGGCTTTCCGGTCATCGTCAAGGCATCAGGCGGTGGGGGCGGGCGCGGCATGCGCGTGGTCGAGCGTGAGGCGGATCTTGCGCAGGCGGTCACGCTCACGGCCAAGGAAGCCCAGCAGGCCTTTGGCAACCCGACGCTGTATCTCGAACGCTTCATGCAGAAGCCGCGCCATATCGAGATTCAGGTGCTGTGCGATACGCATGGCACGGCGCTCTGGCTGGGCGCGCGCGACTGCTCGTTGCAGCGCCGCCACCAGAAGGTGCTGGAGGAAGCCTCCGCCCCCGGCATCGCCCCCGGCACGATTGCCGAGATCGGTGAACGCTGCGCCGAGGCCTGCCGCCGCATCGGCTACCGGGGCGCGGGTACGTTCGAATTCCTGTATGAAGACGGGGTCTTCGCCTTTATCGAGATGAACACCCGCGTACAGGTCGAGCACCCCATTACGGAAGAGACGACGGGCGTCGATATCGTGGCCGGGCAGCTGCGGATTGCGCAGGGCGAGCCGCTTGGCATCGCGCAGGCGGATATTCCGCTGCTGGGGCATTCCATTGAATGTCGCCTCAATGCCGAGGATCCGTTCACCTTCATGCCCTCGCCGGGTACGATCACGCGCTGGGACCTGCCCGGTGGTCCGGGCATCCGGGTCGATACGCATGTGGTGGCGGGCTATACGGTGCAGCCCTATTATGATTCGCTGATCGGCAAGATCATCAGTCATGGCGCGACCCGCGCCGAAGCGATCGCGCGCATGCGGGTGGCGCTGGCGGAAATGCGGGTGGAAGGGGTTTCAACCAATATCGCCCTGCATCAGGATCTGCTGGCGGACCCCCAGTTCCAGCGTGGCGGGGTGGATATCCATTACCTTGAACGCTGGCTTGCACAAAGGACGGCCCCATGAACACCCGGCCCGAACAACTGGTGCCCGCCTTTGACCGGCTGCCCGAACCCGAACAGATCGCCCGGATGGCGACATGGCTGGCGCAGGCGGGGCTGGACAGTCTCGAACTGGCGAATGAGGCGGCGGGGCTGAAACTGCGCATCCGCGTGGGGCAGGTCGCCATGGGCACGACGTCCGCTCCCATCGTGGCCCCGGCGGCCCCGCAGGCCGGGACGACGACGGTTGCGGTGAAGGCTACGTATTTTGGCCATCTGTGCCTGACCCATCCGCTGCGTGACGCCCCCTTCGCGCCGGTCGGGGCAAAGGTGGGGCAGGGGGATGTGGTGGCGCTGCTGACACTTGATACCCTGCAGGTGCCCGTTCCCGCCCCCGTGGCGGGCACGGTGGTGGAAATCGTGGCCCAGCCCGATGCGCTGCTGGGTTATGGCGCGGTGATCCTGCATATCCAGCCGGACTGACACGATCACGCCGCCTTTTTGAAAAGGCGGCATTTCCTGACGTTTCTGCAGGAAGCTGAACCGGACACGTCTTTCATTGTTTGTGGTATGTTCCGTGGGCCGTATCGTCCTGTCCTGACGCATGACCCGGATCATAAAAAAAGCCGGAGCCTTCCATGGGGCTCCGGCTTTTTAATTTCGTGGGGCGGTCCTGAAGACTGCTTGAAAAGCCTGTCTTCAGGACGTTCCGCAAATCATAAGGGAGTTTTTGGTAAAGCTTTTTTCAAAAAGCTTCAGGAAACGCCGCCTCCCTGAAAAAAGGCGGCATCCTAAAACTTCCATTTTTTATCAATCAGCCGGTTTCAAACCGCCTCTTACTTCAGCCCGTCCACAAAGGCCGCGATCCGGCGGCAGCCTTCGCGCAGGGTGGCCGTGTCGGTGGCGTAGGAGATGCGGAAGAACGGGCTCATGCCGTAAGCCGCTCCCTGCACGGACGCCACCTGCTGTTCCTCCAGCAGCGCCATGACGAAATCGGCGTCGGTGGCGATCAGCCGCCCGCCCGCCGAGGTCTTGCCCATGCAGGCGCTGATGTCGGGATAGACATAGAACGCGCCCTGCGGCGTATGGCACTGCACGCCGGGAATGGCGTTGAGCAGGCTGACCACAAGATCGCGCCGGGCCTGGTATTCGGCGGCGCGGTCCTTCAGGTAATCCTGCGGGCCATTGAGTGCCGCCACGGCGGCCGCCTGCGCCAGCGTGTTGATGCCGCTGGTTGACTGGCCCTGCATGTTGTTCATGGCCGCGATCAGTTCGCGCGGGCCGCCGCAGTAGCCCACGCGCCAGCCGGTCATGGCATAGGCCTTGGATACGCCGTTGACGGTCAGCACGCGATCTTTCAGCCGGGGTTCGACCTCGGCCAGCGTGCAGAAGGTGAAGCCGTCATAGATCAGGTGCTCGTAGATGTCATCGGTCATGATCCACACCTGCGGGTGCTTCAGCAGGACGGCGGCGATGGCTTCCATGTCCGCGCGCGGGCAGCATGCGCCGGTCGGGTTGCCGGGGAAGTTGAGGACCAGCCATTTGGTTCTGGGCGTAATGGCGGCCTCAAGCGCCTCGGCCGACAGGCGGAAGCCACTCCCGGCGGGGCAGGGCACGGATACGATGCTGGCTCCGGCAAGGCGGGCGATGTCGGCATAGCTGATCCAGCTCGGGGTGGGCAGGACCACCTCGTCACCGGAGTTGATGGTGGCCATCATGGCGTCATAGATGATCTGCTTGGCGCCGTTGGCCACCAGAATCTCGTCAAGCGCGTAATCGAGGTGGTTTTCACGCTGGAACTTGGCCTGCACCGCCTTCTTGAGCGCGGGCTTGCCGTCCTGCGGGGGGTATTTGGTGTCCCCCGCATGCGCCGCGGCAATCGCGGCCTCCACCACATGCCCGGGCGTGGGAAAGTCCGGCTCGCCCGAGGAGAGGCTGACGATCTTCAGCCCTTCGGCCTTCAGCACCGATGCCTTGTCGGTCATCGCGGCGGAAGCCGAAATTCCAATTCCATTCAGTCGATCCGCAAACCCAGGCATCTGATGCTCTCTCCACTCTTGATCATGTAACGGAACACATGCTTTCGGCACATCGTAAATGGTTTCGATGCCAGTTAGATACCGACGAAAATTGTCTGGCCCCATACAACAATCCTATGAGGTCAGGACACACCCGCCCCCATAGGATCGGAAGAAAGACAGGAAATGGCGCGTGATGACGCGCGGTTCTGGCCCGCCTTCATGCGGGCCGGGATTTTTCTGGCATGATTCCAAACGTGGATAGACCGAAATGACTAATATGTCCCCGCCCGCAAAAGATGCCGCTCTCCGCGTGCCCATGGGCCAGATGCCGCCAGCGGGACAGGGGGAAGGCGCACCGGGTTGCCGCGTCGAACGCGATCTGCTGGGTGAGGTCGCGATTCCGGCCGGTGCCCTGTGGGGCGTGCATACAAAGCGCGCGGTCGAGAACTTTCCCATAAGCGGCATGCCCATCGGTGCGTTCGGGGAGCTGGTTCAGGGGCTTGCAACCGTCAAGCAGGCGGCGGCGCGGGCCAACCTCGCCCTTGGCTATCTGGACAGGACGCGCGCCGACGCCATCGAGGCCGCATGTAAGCGGATACGGAACATCCCCGCCTATCATGACCAGTTCGTGGTGGACGCCATGCAGGGTGGGGCGGGTACGTCCACCAACATGAACGCCAATGAAGTCATTGCCAACGTCGCCCTTGAACTGCTGGGTGAAAAGCCGGGCACGTACGCCGTGCTGCACCCCAACGACCACGTCAACATGGCGCAATCCACCAATGATGTTTACCCGACCGCGCTCCGTCTGGGCCTGCTGCTGGCGGTCGATCCGCTGGTGGCGGCGCTTGAGGGACTGCTTGACGCGCTGGATGAAAAGGCGCGGGCGTTTGGCGCGATCCTGAAGGTGGGACGCACGCAGTTGCGCGATGCGGTGCCGATGACGCTGGGGCAGGAATTCAGGGCTTTCCATACCGCCATCGCCACTGAAATCAGAAGCATAAAGGCGCATGCTACCGCTTTCGAACAGGTCAATCTGGGGGGGACGGCCATTGGCACGGGCCTGAATACCGACCCGCGTTACGCCCCGACCGTGATGGCGGAACTGCGCGTGCTGACCGGACGGCCCATGACCGGTGCGCCGGACCTGATCGAGGCGACATCCGATGTGGGGGCCTTTGTCCTCTTTTCCGGTGCGCTCAAGCGGCTGGCGCTGAAACTGTCCAAGATGTCCAGTGATCTGCGCCTGCTTTCCAGCGGGCCACGGGCTGGCCTGGGGGAGATCGTGCTGCCCGCGGTGCAGGCGGGGTCTTCCATCATGCCGGGCAAGGTCAATCCCGTCATACCCGAGGCGGTCAATCAGGTGGCCTATCTTGTGGCCGGTCATGATATGACCATTACCATGTGCGCCGATGGCGGCCAGTTGCAGCTCAATCCGTTCGAGCCGATGATTGGCTACTGCCTGTTCACCTCCATCAGGATATTGCGCGCGGCCATCGAAACCCTGACAACGCGGTGCATCAGCGGTATTTCAGCCGATCGGGAGCGGTGCGGGTATCTGTCCAGCATCAATATCGGAATCATTACGGCGCTGGTTCCGGTGTTGGGTTACGATGTCTGCTCGACCATTGCGAAGCGCGCGCTGGCCGAAAACCGCAAGGTGACGGACCTGATCGTGGAGGAAAAACTGCTTTCCCCCCAACGGCTGGCGGAACTGCTGCGCCCCGATGCGCTGACCAGCCGAATGTGGGCAGGCAGGCGGGCTGAACGGTCAGGCGGAAGGCTGGGTTCCCGGCCAGTTGTGCGAGGCGGCCATTGTCTTCGCCAGATCAATGAGCAGCTCGCGCACCGCCACCGATGCTTCCGTTTCCGGTATGATTTCGGGAACGCAGAGCGAAACATCTTCCTGAATGACGGGATTGCGCAGCGGGTAGATGCGCGATCTGCCCGGCACGACAATCCGGCTGGCGACGGACCATGGCAGGATGGTGCTGCCAATGCCCTCTTCTATGGCGCCCTGCAGGGTGATCAGCGCCTCGATCTCGGCCACGATGCGTGGTTCAAGCTGCTTGCGCATGAAGGCCATGTCCACGCTCTTGCGGACAAAATTGTGCTTGGGCGGCAGAAGCAGCGGAATGTCCGCTATGTCAGCCAGTTGCACCGCCCCGGCTTCATCCTGCGGAAATTCCAGCGCCTGGGGGGCGAGCAGGAAGAATTCCTCCTTCATCAGCGGGGTGAAGACCACCCCCTTGATCGGCCCGGCGCCGTGGATCACGGCCATGTCCAGCCGCCCGGTCATGATCAGTTCGCTGTAGATGTCATCAAAACTTTCGGTCAGGTGCAGCGTAATATTGGGCAGGCGCTCACGCACGCGCTGCAGCAGTTTGACCGAAAGCGTGGAGCCCGCGCTATAGGGTGACAGCCCGACCGAGACCTTGCCCACCAGCGGGCCGGCCCCCTGGCTGATTTCAACCATGGCCCGGTCGAACTGTTTGGTCAGGGTCTGGGCATGCCGGTACAGTTCCGCCCCGGCGGTGGTGGGGGTGACACCGCTCTTGCTCCGGATGACGAGCTTCTGTTTGAAGACGTTTTCAAGTGTGGCCAGTTGCTGGCTCAGTGCGGGCTGGGCAATGTTGAGCAGGTCAGCCGCACGGGAAATGCTGCCAAGATCAATGATTTTTATAAAAGCCTGCAGTCGCCGTATATCCAACTGGAACTCCATGAGTTTTATGGGCTAGGGGCTTTACTTCATTGATAATACGGATGTTTCTTTAATTGTCAATATATTGACACGATATATGCGGGACGTTTCGGGATATTGACGCGGCCTTCATGCTTGGCCCGCATGGGGGATCGTTCTGGCCGCGAAACGCGGCTGAACAATACTTGCCATGACAGTGTCAAAAACGCGACACTTCTGAAACTCTACAGCGATTTCAATTATATAGTTTGTGCTTTCCAAGCAAGAACCTGCTCTGGCTTCCAACATATCAATAATCCATATGACGCCACATCATAACGAGTACGCATCATAACCTCAGCACATATTCGTTACGAATGTCTGGCGAGTTTCAGGGGGGAAGGCAAATGGCATGCCTGTCAAAGCGGAAGTTATATCTGGTGGCTGGAGTAGCTTTTGGTACATTTGTACCGGCTGTGGGTGAAGCCGCCACGGCAACCGTTTCCACCCCCGATAAACATTACAAGGTCGAGGCCCGCAAAAAGGCGCCCGCGCAGACACACGCCACGGCCGCGGCCCTGCGCGCCTCCGCCGAGCCGGAAGTGATCCATGTGGGCGGTCATTCGACCAATTCCATCTTCTCCCCCGGCACGGCGCGCCACAGCACCACGCAGGTTACGGTCGTGACCGGCGCGGAACTGCTCAAGACCGGCCAGAGCAATGTGCTGTCCGCGCTGGCGCAGGCCAACCCCGCCATCACCACCGCGGCCCTGCCCGGTGGCGGCGCAAGCTCCTTTGTCCAGACCATGCAGCTTCGTGGCCAGTCACCTGATGATACGCTGATCCTGGTCAACGGTCACCGCCGTCATATCGGGGCCAACTTCAATTCGAACGCGGGCACCAACTGGGGCAGCGAACCGGCTGATATTTCGCTTATCCCCATCAGCGCGATCGACCATATCGAAGTCATTACCGAAGGGGCTTCCGCGCTGTATGGGCAGGACGCCATCGCGGGCGCCGTCAATATCGTGCTGAAGCGCGATACGCATGGCGGCAGCATCAACTTCAAGAACAGCGGTTATTACGCGGGCGATGGCCAGGCGCTTGACGGTTCGGCCAACTACGCCATGGCGCTGGGCAACAAGGGCGGCTACCTTGACCTTGCGGCGCAGGTTACCCACCAGCTTCCCACAACCCGGGGCGGTGATTTCTACGGCACCCTGTTTGCCGATCCCACCCGCAACGCCACGGCGGACCGCGATGTGCAGCGCGGCCTGGGCCTGCCCAAGACCACGCTCGAAACCCTGAGCGAGAACATGTCCATTCCCGTGACGAAGGGGTTCAGTTTCTACAGCACCTCCACCTTCTCGCACCGCCGGGCCAATGTGCCGGAAACCTTCCGTGCCAATTCGGGGGTGGATACATGGGTCAATCCCTCGCTCTACCCCAATGGTGACCAGCCCTACATCACCATGGACCAGTACGATTTCGAGACGGATAACGGAATCCGCACGCATAAATTCGGTTTCGCATGGGATGCGTACGTAACCTACGGGCGTGATCAGCAGACCTACGGCACCAAGGATTCCGAAAACGCGTCGATGACGGGGGGTATGTATACATATGACCCGACCCAGACATCCTTCTACGATGGTCAGTCGATTTCCTCCGAACTGACAACCGGCCTGAAGGGGTCGCGTTCGTTCCATACCGGTCTTCTGCCCAAGGACATCAACCTGAAGTTCGGCGCGGAATATCGTCACGACACCTTCCAGATGACGCAGGGCGAGACCGCATCCTGGGGTGGGCAGGGCGCGACCGATCATCCCGGTAACGTGCCCATGGCGGTCACGAACCAGAACCGTGACGTGTATGAAGGTTTCGCCAACCTTGATTTCTTCATAACCAAAAAGTGGGAATGGACACTTGGCGGGCGTGTCGCCAGTTACAACAACCTGGCTACGGTCGAGACCGGTTCCGTGGGCACGCGCTACAACTTCAACAAGCGCTGGGCGATCCGGGCCAACATCAATTCCGGTTACCGTCCGCCCACGCTGGGTGAAATGTCCTATTTCTACTCGGCTCCCTATCCCGGTTACACCGTGGACCAGGTGCCCGCGAACAGCGCCATCGCCAAGTATCTGGGCGCTGGCAACATGAAGGGTGAATATTCCCGCAGCTATACGATCGGGCTTGATGCGACGCCTGTGGATGATTTCCACATCACGGGCAACCTGTATTACATCGCGATCAATGACCGCATGGGCAGCACGGAATCCTATACGGTCAACCCGAACGATGCGACGTTGCAGCAACTGCTGGCGCAGGCCAACATCTCGAGCGCCACGTCACTGTCCTACTATGCCAACCTCTATAACACCCAGACATTTGGTGGTGACCTGAACGCCGATTACACCCTGCATACGCACCGGTTCGGTAAGTTCCGCTTCGCCATGGGCATCAACTTCTCCGATAACGAGATCCGCTCGGCCCGCAATAATCTGGTGAATGAATACACCAAGGAAATGGTGCTGCATTCCGCCCCGAAAAACCGCGAACAGATCAGCGTGAACTGGCAGTACAAGAAATGGTCGGTCTTCGTGCAGGAAATGCGCTACGGCTCCATTACCTATATGGCCGCCCCCACCGGCCCCGGTTCCGTGCCGTTTGAACAGAACCCGGCCTTCATCACCAACCTGGAAGTGGACTACAAGCCCATGCCGCGCTGGACCATCGGGGTGGGCGCCAACAACCTTGGCAACAAATACCCGACCCGCATTTCCAGTGCGATCGCCAACTCGCAGCAGGGGCTTGCAAAGTATGCTTCCTACTCGCTACGGGTTCAATGGCGGCATGTATTACGTCAAGACCTCCCTCGACTTCTGAGGACAGACAGGAAATACAGGCATGAGTTCAGAATCGTGCCTGAAAATAAATTATGAGATTTTCCGGGTGCCGCCTTTTTCAAGGCGGCATTTTTTTTGAAGATTTTTGAAAGCCTGCCTTTAAAACATTCCGCAAATCCCGAGGAAGTTTTTGGTGAAGCCTTTTTCAAAAAAAAAGGCGACACCCGGAAACTTCCGTATGATTTACGCGCCGTTTCATGGGCTGGCCTTGAAACTGTTTCCTGTCAGCGATCGGATATCTACCTGCGGTCCGGTCTGCCCGGATTGCGGCGCCCATGGCGGGGTCCGTTCGTCCGGGCTGGCCGGTCTCGATCCGCCCGGCGAACTGGTAGAGCAGCGCGCTTTCGTCCGGACTGGTGAGCGTGACATCATACCACATCATGTTCTGCGTCAGGTCGAATGGCGCTTCGGCCGTATGGCCGGGCGCCACATGCAGCAGCTGTGTCGCGCCGTCTCCGGCCAGTGTGCAGTTCACATCCACCGGCCTCGATCCGTGGTTTGTGATCCGCAGGACCAGATCTTTTCCTGCGCCACGCAGACAGGCGCATTCCGCCTGCAGGCGCAGACCGCCCTGCGCCCCCCTGAACAGACGGTAGAAACCGTTAGGCGCATGCACGGCTACGTCGTAAAGGCCGTTGCGGAATTCCGAGAGGGCGAAGGCGCTGTCCAGCGTATCGCCCGCCGCCACGGCGTAAGTGCCCGCCTGCATGCCGGTTTCGGTTTTCACGCCATGGCGATAGATATTGAATGGCAGGCCAGCGGCGTGGATGCCGAACCGGTCCTTTCCGGCGCGGAGATGGATGAGTGCCGCCTTCCCATCCGCTGAGATGCCACCGTTGCAATACGGTTCATAGGGCAGGGGGCAGGCGGGACGGGTGCCCGTTTCCTGTTTTACGGTCTCGCGCATTTTTTGCGGATTATCACGCAGCGCCGCGATTTCCGTCGTGCCCAGCGCGCGGAAACCGCCGGGCATCGGCTGATTACGCGCTTTCTCGACGGTATGCAGGTAGGCGTCGCGCTCCAGAAAGGGCAGGGTAGGAATGCTGCCGTCGTAAGGGCGGAAACACGATGTCAGGTCGCCGCTGATGGCGCGACGCCAGGGCGAAATATTGCTTTCCCTGATTTTCTTGCCGGATTTGCTCCTGACGAACGCCTCCAGAAAACGCAGCGTGGACGTATGTTCGAACAACTGGGAATTGACCCATCCGCCCCGGCTCCATGGTGAGGCGACGATCATCGGCACCCGATACCCCAGCCCGACCGGCCCGCTGCGCGCCAGGCGTTCGGGTACCCCGCGTTTCATTTCATCCCGCGCACTCGTATATTCCAGCCCGGCCTGCCCGATACTGTGTGATGAATATCCGGTTTCCGGTCGCCTGGGGTCAGGCGCGGCATAGGAGCAGCAATGGTCGAAATAACCGTCATTTTCATCATAAGTCATGATGAAAATCGTTTTTTTCCAGACCTCGGGATTTTCGGTCAGAATGTCCATGATCTCCGAAACATACCAGGCCCCATACCATGGGGAGGTCGGGTGGTCGGAGAAATGCTCGGGCGCGGCCAGCCATGACACTGTTGGCAGTCCGCCCGTCCTTACATCCTGACGGAACTGATGAAGGACATCGCCCTTTGGCGCGTCCATGTGGATGGTCTTCCCGCCATCGTGGAAAGTCAGTTTCTCAAGCTGGCGGTAATGGCTGTCGCCACTGTTGGTGGTGAAAGCCTTCTCGAACAGCCTGCGTTCGCGGGGTGTCAGTTTATCCACCGACTGTCCGGCCGTCGTGCGGCGTCGTAGCAGTACATTCAGCAGTTCACGGGCTTCAGCAAGCTGCTCGGCATGGGTTTCGGAAACGAGCATTTCCTGGCTGTTCAACCGCTCGATATGGTTCCGGCAGTCGCTGATACGTTCTTCAAGCCAGGTGGCGAAACCCGGATTGGCCGTGACGTGGTACTGATCGAAATATTCCAGGACATTGCAGCCGAAATTGGAAAGCCATGCCCGTTCCTTCCCGTTCATGCCGCCGGTCTGTGAAAGTTCGTTCTGATAGAATTTCCATGAAACCCCGGCCTGCTCCAGCCGCTCGGGGAACGTGGTCCATTTCATGCCGCCTTCGCAGATTTCACCATTGCGCATGTAGACACTGGACGTTGCATCCTGCCGGTCACGCACGGTTCCGGTCCAGAATAACAGCCGGTTGGGCGTGGTGCTGGTCATCGCGCCACAGTAATTCTGGTCGCATACGGTAAAGGCATCGGCCAGTGCGTAATAGAATGGCAGGTCATCACGAGTGTAATGACCCATGGTCAGCGGATAGCTGGCATAATCCTTGTGGTGCGACTTCTTGGCGTCGATCCACCTGTCATGCCCGCCATTGTTCCATGCATCGACCTGACTGTCGCGGGAATGCGGGATGGAGCCCATCCATGTCACGCGCGTGTCACGGATATTGAGCCGCCAGGCAGGTAGGTCTCGCCTGACTGGCTGCTCTGGACGAAGGCCGGGTTGCCATCGGGCAACCGCATGGCCCGTGGGTCATTAAACCCCCGCACGCCCTGAAGGGTGCCAAAAACATGATCGAAAGACCTGTTTTCCTGCATGAGGATCACGACATGCTCGGCATCCTGCCAGGTGGAACCGACCTCCGGCGCGATGGCGAAGGCCCGGCTGATGGCGGCGGGCAGTCTTGAAGCCGAACCGACGGCGCCGGACAGAAGGGCATATTTCAGGAAATCTCTACGTGTCGTCATGGTTCGCTCATGCAGGGTGTGTCAGGTTGGAAAACCGGATGGAACAATGTGCGGTACGGCGGGTATTCGCCTCAATGCGCGCGAACGCGGCGCCGGGTGGGGCGTGGGGCGTTTCATGTTGCCCTTTCCATCAGAAATCAGCGGAAAGGGTGGCCATGACGATGAACGGGGAGGCGATGACATAGGTCGGCTGGGAACCCGAAAAGGTCTTTCCCGTCACGATGCCCTTCTGGGTCGTTGCGTTGGTCGTATATCCATACATTGACGAGAGGTAATGATTGTTCCCAAGATTGACAAGATTCAGCCTCAGCTTCGGCGCGACCCGGCCGACCTTCGGCAGGGTCCGGCCAAAGCCCAGATTGGCCGTTACATAGCTGGGAATGCTCTGGTCGTTCATGAGCGTCGAGTACTGGGAGTCGGTATATTGCAACGTGAAGTTGCCGAACCATTTACCGTCATTATACGTCAGGCCAAGTGATCCGGAGAATTTGGGCGCGCCGACTTCCTGTTTTCCCTTTGTCGCCAGATAGTCGCCTTCATAGGCGATATTGTTGCCATTTCTGGTGTGCATGTACTGGCCGGATGCATAGAAGCTGACATGGTGCCAAGGATGCGTGGCAAGTTCGGCCTGAATGCCATAAGCCTCCAGCCCGCCGGCATTGATCAGCTGTGATATTGTTGATGTTGATCCGGGTTCATAACTTTCGGCGGAGACCTGATGGTTCGTTACGTTGTAGTGGAACCCGGCCAGGTTGGCCATCATAAGACCACTGTAGCGATAGCCGACTTCTTCCGTAATCATGTATTCCGGCTTGTAATCGGACATCGGCAGGGATGTCGCCTTGCCGGTGGAATAACTGTAGGAGGCAAGCTGGGAGCTTAATGCGGCCGGAAGGTGGTAACCCGTTGTCCCGTTGACGTAAATCTGGTGTTTTGGATTGAAACGATAGCTGATGAGAACCTGGGGCGAGGGCACGAATACGTTTTCAATCGACTTCCTGGCCGTGACACCGGGCAGATCCTGGGTGAACTGGCGGTTCACCATCGCCATCCTTATGCCGCCATCAATTGTCAGCCGGTCATGAAGAAACGACATCTTGTCATCCACGGCAAAACTGTTCAGTTGCTGGAGACCGTTTTCATTATCTTCATCTATGGGAAGGCCGCCATTTGCCGTCAGCGGCGCGCCATGGGAACTCCAGTGCCCGGTGCTGCTGACGGGGTAGAATGACTGGTTGGCCGCTTCCTGTGCGTAGGAATACCAGTAAGAGAAGTTCAATGTATTGAACTTGTGCTTCCAGTGCCCGACAAGTGTCAGGCCGGACGAGATCGTATACCAGTTCGAGACTTCGACGGATGTCAGCTTGCTGCTGGTGGGACTATACCCCGGAAGGTTCTGGTAATTATCCAGATGCTGGTATTTGTCGGCGCCGGTATACCCGTTCGAAACGGGCACGCTTTCCCCGTAATAATAGGGGCCGTGGAATTCAACGGAGTAGGCTTCCGCGTCAAGGCTCAGCCCATGGCCGAAAGTGAAATGATTTTTCAATGCGCCATAGATGGCCCCGGTATTCTTGCCATTCAGGCCGACATAATGTGTATCGCCGTTATAATACTGGTTGTTCAGGCCGTAATTGACGCCATATGTCTTCCAGTTCGCCAGCGATGGATAGAGCCATTCGCCCTGCGCGGCCTGTGTAAAGCCGAAGATGGCTTCCGAATCATTGCCCGGAGACCAGTTTTTTGTCAGCGCGGCATCCACGTGCCACCTTCTTATGTCACCCTCTCCACGCCACATGTCGCTACGGGAATAGGAACCGGAAACAAAGGCGCGCACGCCGGATCGCCCGATTTCACCCGTATCGTAGCGGATAAAGTCCTTGTTGGTGCCATATGAACCGCCAGAGCCGGAAATATGGATGTTCTGGTGGTCGGACGGGCGGCGTATCGAGGTGGAAATCTCGGCGCCCGTGGCGTTGTAGGTTGGTGAATTGATGTCAACCGAACCCTGCAGCACGTTGACCTGCCCCATGTTCTCGCTATCGACGAGGGAGGGGGTATAGGTGCTGTATGTAAAGGGGTTTGCGGCGGGCATGCCTCCAGCGTCACACCGATTTCCGCCTGCGCCATGCCGCGGATATGGATGGTGGAGAAGGATGTCGTAAGCGGGCCTTCGCTTGCGGATACAACGCCGGGCAGTGTCTGGATAAGTGATTCGATTGTCGAGGTCGGTGACTGCATGGCGATATAGTCATGCGAGAGCGAACTGATGGTTTTGGGGGTGGTATGGCGCACCATCATGCCGCCGCCCGCGACCTTGCGGCGGGAAAGGACGGCGATTTTTTCAGCCGAGTCCTTTGATTTGTCCGTCGGTTTTTTGGACACGGCCGGGTCGGCCTGTTTTGCCCGTGGCTGCTTATTATCAGACCGGTCTTTAGCCATTGCTGATGTGTCGTAAGCAAAGACCCAGACAGCACTCAACAGTAAAGCTCTTTTCATTGCCATGTGGCTGTTCCAATAATGAATCGTAATGCGCGTTCATCTATCAAGTTTTTAAACTGGTTTATACTGGTTCAATAAAACTTCATTTAAACTTCTTCAAATATTCACATAAGGCGGGTGGACACACTGAAAAGCGGCGGCTGGCAGGGGGAAGGTGCCCCGGTTTGTGAATTTTTTATTTATTCCGGGCTTCATTCCACTGTGAAGGAATGAAGATTCTGTCCCGCCAGTGATGAATGGGGGTGCAACATCTGGGGAAAGGGAGCATCCCACCGGGGCATGAGCGCCGCGCCGCCCGGAAACTTTTACTTTTTCTGTAAATGTCGTCTTCCCGATCTGCCATGCTACGGCGTATCGTGCCTATGGATTGACGGAAAAGATGAAAGCATCGGAAAGAAAGCGCATGGTGACCGGACACAAGCCCCCCACAACATATGAGGAGCTTATGCGCATCATCCATGACCGCTACGACCAGATGAGCGGTTCCTACCAGAAGATTGCCGTGTACATAACGCAAAACCCGAATGATGTCGCCATCGTCTCGGTTCATGTGGCAGGCGAGAAATGCGGGGTCCATGCGTCGGGCTGCGTCCGTTTTGCCCAGTCCCTTGGTTATCGGGGGTTCAGGGAACTTCAGGCGGTGTTCCGGCGGCGTCTTTCCACGGGTGTGCAGAGGGTGGAGGATGAACCGGATGGCGGGGAGGAGCATGGGGAGATGCGTTTCCTGCGGGAACTGATCCTGCGTGACATTTCATCCCTGAAGGAACTGCTCATAAATGTTTCCGAAGAACAGGTCGCGGAAGCTGTTGATCTCATGGAAACGGCGGATACGATCTATCTGATCGGCCAGCTCCGCTCCGCGCCCGTGACCGAACTCCTGCGCTATACACTTACAATGCTTGGCAAGCGCACGGTCCTGCTGGATGCGGCGGGTGGCCTTGCAACTCATATGGCCAGGGCCATCCGGCCGCACGATCTCCTGTTCGTGGTTTCATTCCGCTTCTATGCGAACGAGATCGTGAATATTGTAGGGGAAACGGCCAGTCGGGATATACCGTGGTGGCCATCAGCGACAGTACGTTATCGCCCGTGGCAAAGCATGCGCGCGTACTCTTTACCGTGCCGGAGCATGAATACACGTTCTCCCGTTCGCTGGCCGCGCCCATGTGTCTGGCGCAGGCCCTGATCGTCGCCCTGGCGTCGCGGTTGCAGAATAAATCCCGCAAGCCACGGATTCCGGTTGTCACGCAGAAGTAGGGTGGCGGAACTGCCCGACCTGTTCAGGCAGATCGGTTTTCAACATGGTCAGTGGGGCGATGTATCTTCATGGCCGCCCATGCCGGGTGCGCCCATGGCAGTCATATCCTCGCCCGACTGCATGCCGCCCCCGCTCCCGGCATTGCCCGAACCTTCTTTTTTTCCCTCATCCTTTCCACGCGCGCCCGAGGCCTGAGTACGGGCCGGCCCCTGCATCGGAATGGCCAGGTCGGAGGGAACGGGTTCGAGATCGAGCGCCTTTCGGATAAAATTGCGCAGGGAGATGACCAGATCATGCGTATGCACGCGCTGTCCGGCCACCAGTTCCCGCGCCGCGTGTTCGGCCAGGCGGACATGTTCTTCCGTGCCCAGAAGAATGATATCCGATAACGCGGCCTCAACGGCATCACGGATGCGCCGCGCCCGTTCGGTTCCCGTTGTACTGGCGGCATCCATTCCGTCATCCATGGCAGGGGCGGCGGGAATGTCCGTCCTGTTTACGGTGCGAAGTTCCCGGCGGTGGCGTGGATCCACGGCCAGATCCCCGGTAAAGGAACCACCCAGCGTGCGATAGGCGGCAATCAGGGTGCGCAGGCGTTCGTTGATCTGACGGTTCATGCGCTCACGCCGCTGCTGGATGACAACCATCATCAACAGCCGGATGCCAACACCTATCAGCGTAATCAGGAACAGCCCGATCATGGTGATCAGGAAGCTGTGCCACGAACTGAAATCAAGATTGCGCACTGCGGGCTCCTTGCATGCGGGCTGCGTATTACAAAAGGCGTAACAACCGTAACCTGTAAATCCGCATTGGGTGGTACGATCCTGAATACCGTGTTTTCCTGATTCACGACATGCCGCAGCAGGTAGGCGCATGGCATGGAAATTATCTGATCCATGTTAGTCCATAATACGGAAACTCTTGCGGCGGCATGCCGTTACGGGCACAGGCATCATATGCGCTATGTGTTTGTTCTGTAGTGTAGTTGTCCTGATTACTCCATATCGACAATAAACTTTCATATTCATTCATATTTTTTCGTGATTCATGTCGAATTCACGTCCCGATAAAGCGCGCATGTTTGCGTCCCTCCTCCGATACCCAGAAGAAAGCCAGGTTCATGCGGAAACAGATGTTCCATACAGTGGACGGACTGCGTGGTATTGCTGCAATCGGGGTGGCGATGCTCCATATGCGCATATTATTTCCCACGGTGTGGTATCTGCGCGGCGGGTACCTGGCGGTTGACCTGTTCTTCTGTTTGAGTGGATTTGTATTGGCCGAGGCCTATTCGGCCCGGCTGGATGCCGGTTTTCCACTATCCGTTTTTGTCAGGAAACGTCTGTTGCGCCTGTGGCCGCTTTACGCTCTCGGCCTGACAATCGGTGCCTTCATGACCATACTGCGTATTGCTTTTGGTTATGATTCCCCCGCCAGCCTGATCTCTTTCATTCCCGCACTGTTTTATGTGCCGTGGGATGGGCCGCTGGGTGAACTTTATCCCCTCAATTTCCCCGCATGGTCGCTTTTTTATGAACTGGTGGTCAATATCCTCATGGTCGTGATCTGGCGCAGGCTCGATAACCGGACGCTCATGACACTCATCGGCCTTTCGGGTATCGGTCTTGTTGTTTCAGCATTTATGTGGGGCTCCCTGAACGCCGGTTTTTCGTGGGGTGGGGCAGGTGTGGCCACGGCGCGGGTGGGGTTTTCATTCTTTCTTGGTATCCTGCTATGGCGGATGAAACCGGCGCCCTCCCATCTTGGCGCATGGGTGCCTGCCGTCCTGCTGGCTGTCGCGCTCATGGTCGATGGCGCGGGTGTGCCGCGCGCCGTAACCGATCTGGTCAATGTGATGGTGGTGTTCCCCGTGATCGTGTGGCTTGGCGCCGTAACCCGGCCCCATGGAATCAGCCTGCTGTTTTTTGAAGCAATCGGGGCGGCGTCCTATGCGCTCTATACCATTCACATGCCCATGCTGCGCCTGCTGGCCATGTTCATAAGCAAGGTCATGCATATTCCCCTTGATACCGTTCCCTATGCGGTCTGTCTGGCAATTCTGGCGGGTCTGCTCACGCTTGCATGGTTCCTCAACCGGATAGACATCACGGTGCGGGCAAGGCTGGATGATTTCCTGAAAAAAGGTGTGCAGCAACCCGCCGGAAACCGGGCCCCGGTCTGACAGGGCGCGTCAATGGCCCTGCGGAACAGCCCTTTCCAGATACTGTTCCATAAATCAGAAGAAAGCTTCGGGAAGCGCCGCCTTCCTGAAACAACGGCGGCACCCGGAATTTTTACCTTTTCAACAGCGTCTCGTAATAAACTCCGGTCCGCCGGTCACGGCTGGTGCGCGGCCGTCACCCGCCAGACCGTGTTGCCCACATCATCTGCCACCAGAAGGGCCCCCGAACCATCCAGCGCCAGGCCAACGGGCCGTCCGTGAACATGGTCTTCATCTTTCGTCAGGAAGCCTGTCAGCACATCCTGTGGTGGCCCGGACGGCTGGCCGTTATCAAAGGGGATATAGATGACCTTGTACCCGCTTTTCGGGCGTCTGTTCCACGAACCATGCTGGGCCACGAACAGACCATGCCGCCACTGGTCGGGCAGGGCCGTCGCATCGTCCGAAAAAGTTATGCCGAGCGACGCCGTATGGGTGCCAACGGCATAATCCGGCGCGATCGCCCGGGCGACAAGATCGGGTTGCTGCGGCTGGACGCGCTGGTCAACATGCTGCCCGTAATAACTGTATGGCCAGCCGTAGAACGCCCCTTCCTTTACCGCGGTAATGTAGTCAGGCACCAGATCGCTGCCGATTTCGTCACGTTCATTGACGACAGCCCACAGCGCGCCCGTCTGGCTGTTCCACGCCAGGCCGTTCGGGTTCCGAAGCCCGGTCGCATACGGGCCCAGTTCCCCCGTGGACAGGTCCAGACGGTCTATGCGCGCCCGGCCCTTTTCGGCTTCCATGCCGTTATCGGCGGCATTGCTGTTCGATCCCACCGTGACATAGAGAAAGCGGCCATCGGGACTGGCCAGAATGTTCTTCGTCCAGTGGTGGTTGTAACCGGCGGGCAGATCAGCAACCTTCACGCCGGGATCATGAATCGCGGTTTCTCCCTCCTGATAGGGAAATTTCATGATGGCGTTGGCGTTCGCTACATAAAGGTCGGATCCGATCAGCGCGATCCCGAAGGGTGAATAGAGGTGTTCCAGAAATACCGCGCGCAGATCGGCCCGGCCATCCCCATCCGTGTCCCGCAGCAGGATGATTTTGTCTGGACTCCGTTCACCCGCCCCGGCCCGCCCCATGATGAAACGCGCCACACGGTTCTTCAGGGTGGTGATGTCCGTTCCCGGTGAATTGCTTTCCGAAACCAGAATATCCCCGTTCGGCAGCCTGTACAGCCAGCGCGGATGATCCAGCCCCGTCGCGTAGGCGCTGACGGACAGGCCGGCGGGCACGGCGGGCTTCTGTCCGTTCTCCCACCTGCGCGGGGTGGCGACATTGATTGTCGGCATCAATGTCGCGTTGGGCGGGGGCAGTTCGGGGT
>NZ_BAIO01000017.1 GCF_000613305.1 Komagataeibacter kakiaceti JCM 25156 | reverse complement strand
AACTCCGCTCCTACTGCCCCAACTCAAACTGCGGGTCTCATATTGCGGAGATATGCATGAGCAAATCAGAAGACAGCACTTTGCCAGAGTGGCTCGAGAAATTATCCCTCCATGATAAGCAAATTGCTCGCTCTCTTGTGGCCGATCATGGAGAAAGCTGCCTTAGACGTATTTTTGAAGCTATGCCTAAGCGGGGCAAGGGGCGCGTCCGGGAAAACCTTCCCCTCAAATGGATAGCGGTTGCCTATGATCGCTATCTCTTCACAGAAGAAACCCTGAGCGAATGTGCTTTGCCTGTAGCAGAAGAAATATACCAAGCAGGCATTTTCTCTGTCACAAAAAAAACAATAATAAGAAAATTAAGAAAGCAGCTAGAAGAAATAAAAGAATATGGCTTTGAAGAATACGCCAATCTTTTAGTAAATGTCGCGTTGCATGGTCACTTCTCTAGGAATTATTCTTCTATATCCATGACTCGGGGAGAAGATGAAGAGAAAGGGCTTTTCTCTATTGATATAGACGATGTGCAAACAGAAAGTTATCTTGATAACGACTTCAAATTAAAAAAATTACAACTAGAAAACTCAAAGAAAAATTTTATAGAATTTGTTAATTTTAGATGCACTGAGCTTTCAACAAGCAATTTATCATCAGAAGAGCTTGATAATTTATATAATGATTTTCGTATATTTTTAATATACAAACAAATAGAAAAGTTTTCAAAAACTAAATCTTTAAGAGAACGGTGGGAAGGAAAAGTATTCCCGAGATATTTCCATTGCCTACTTCCATTCTCTTGATTGTATGCAAATCCGTCCAACAAATAGGCATTTTCCGACCATAAGTTTCCAGGAAATGCCTATTTGATGTGTTTTTATTATTTGAAATTGTGTGATTAATAAATGGTCCCAGCAACGCACATCGCGTTGTCCAGCATAGGGACTTATCCATGAACGCCTTGCAGCCGATTTACTCTCCCGAACTGCGGAAACTGGATCCCCGCCAAGGACTGCCTGTATCAGTCCCCATGCACAGGGCCCCGGCAGTCTTTGGCCTGTCAGCCGATATAATCCGTAGATATGCCGATGAAGGAAAAATACGGCGCTTTAGGCTGGGGAAACACATGTTCGTTGATTCATCCAGCCTGCTTGCCTTCATCGACAGCCTACCGTCGGTT
Organism: Komagataeibacter kakiaceti JCM 25156; assembly: GCF_000613305.1. Next base: position 15,919 of record NZ_BAIO01000017.1, on the reverse strand, counting down.
CTGCGCCGGGGGATGATGCAGAGAAGCACTGAATAAAAATCGCCGGCCCACAACCCCATGCGGACCGGCGACCCTATGCCATTTAGACGTTGGCAAGTGTACCTACTTCCTTACCGGCCCGTCCATCTGAAAATACCGCATAAGTAGAGACATAGTATGCCGAGCAAGAAAAAGCGCGGGCGCCAGACGTGCGTCTCCGATGGGTCATGCATGCCCTATTCCAAAGGACCTGTGCGGCTTTTTATGGCTGATAATTGGACTCTTAACCGTATCCGTACTACCGAAGTGCCAGAGATTATCAACGCGCTCCAGGTAGCGGGATTGCATGAGCGGGCCATCTTGTTTCAGGCCGTAGCTCGAGGCGAAATAGCCATGCTTGGCGCGGATAATCGGGGGAAAATGCCCCTCAAGGATCTCCGCGCATGCGGCGTCCCGTCCATCACCTTTCTATCGGCCAATGAACCAGGCAAAGAGCGACCTCAAGATTTCGATGATCTTCGACGGATCCTGGCATGGGCCCGTTTCGTCGTTATCCATGCCCAGCATGAACGCTCTTCCGATTATGAGGCCATTCTCAATCTCACTCGTGATTGTGGCCGTCTCCTGCTGATTGAGACTTCCCTGCCTCATATCACCATGTGGTTAGAGCGGTTGTCATATTCCAAGAAACTGATGCCTTTCATGCTCATGGCTCCCGAAAATGGTGAAGAGCAGCCAATCGTGGAGACCATGCACTGATGGAACGCATTGATTTCCAGCGTATCAATCGTGCTGCCCTGACTGCACTGCCCGCAATCCTCTCCAGGTGGCTTCCAGACGGGAAGCTGACTGGTCACGAGTGGGTTGCCCGCAATCCGCGCCGGGGCGATGAGCACCCGGGTTCATTCAAGATCAACATGAATACTGGCCGGTGGGCTGATTTCGCGACAGGTGACCGTGGTGGAGACCCCGTCTCTCTTGCCGCCTACCTTTTCAACCTGCGCCAGCTGGAGGCTGCGGCACGTCTTTCGGACATGCTTGGATTGGGGGACGCATCATGAATCTTCTGGCCGCTTCCCTGCAGGAACCCTTTGCCCCTTTGTCTGCACAGGAACAGAACACAAACATCCCTACGACAATCACGGCATCTGGAACATGGAATCCCATTTCACCAGCTCCACATGACCCGAAAATGCCGTCCAAGGCCTCAGGCATGTGGATCTACCGGGATGCCAAGGGACGCCCCCTGTGTGCACGTGTCCGATTTGACCGGGAAGATGGCCGCAAGGAGGTCTTTCCCTATTCCTATGGTCACCGCGTTTGGACGGACAGGAGTGGACGTCAGCGCGACGAAACCGGTTGGCACATGAAACAGGGTCGCAAACCACTCCCGCTTTATGGCCTCGACCGCCTGGCCAATGACCCTGATGCCCGTGTCTTGCTTGTTGAAGGGGAAAAGACCGCAGATGCCGCGGCAATCCTGTTCCCTGATTTTGTCGTCATAACCTCCCAGGGAGGCAGCAAGGCGGCTGAGAACAACGACTGGTCTGCGCTAGCCGGTCGTAATGTCACGATCTGGCCCGACAATGACGAAGCAGGCATCTCCTGGGCAGACAAAGCGATCATCCTGTTGCGTGGTACCAAGGCCAGCGACATTCGTATGGTCCAATTGCCGGTCGGCCTGCCGTCTGGCTGGGACTTAGCGGACGAGCTGCCTGACGCAATGACACAGGATCAGGAAGTGTTGCCCGTGGTGGTGCTGCGCTCCTTTCTGGAACATGCGAAGCCTGCCGCGCCCAACGTGGAAATGCCCAACGGCTACTATATGAACCGCCACGGTCTGTACTTCCTGCCTGATGCAACAGGCGATCTGCCGCCATCTCCAATCTGGGTTGCGGCCCCATTCGAGGTGGTAGCTGAGACCAATGATGGAACAGGCTTGGCATGGGGGCTTTTGATCCGGTGGGAAGATCGGGATAACCGGCTGCATCAGTGGGCTATCCCCAAGAAGCTGGTCCACGGAGACGGAAAAGAAATCGCCGGTGAACTGACGGATGCGGGCCTGGATTGCTCTATCTCGGCCGTCCGCCATCTCCGCCAGTTCATTGCCAGCGTCAAAACCAAAACACGGCTGCGCTGTGTCGATCGGTCTGGATGGCATAAGACCGCCAGTGGAACTGCCTTCATTCTCCCAAACGGCGATACGATGGGAGAAGGCGCACGCTCCGTCGTGTTCCAGTCAACCCGAGCCGCCATCGGGAAAGAGTTTGCAAGGGCTGGCACCCTGGAAGACTGGCAGAGAGAGGTAGCCTCCTATGCTGAGGGGAACAGTCGCTTAGCGCTGTCCATCTCAGCTGCCTTTGCTGGTCCCTTGCTAGATATTGCCAGCGAACAGTCTGGTGGCCTGCACTTGGTCGGCAAGGCACAGTCGGGGAAGTCCACCGCAGCCTATATGGCTGGTAGCGTGTGGGGGCGTGGCGATCGAGATGGAATGGTCAGGGCATGGCGTGGCACTGCCAATGGCCTGGAGGGAGTTGCATCTGAGACCTCTGACACGGTGCTCATCCTAGATGAGATGGGTCAGGCAGACAGTCGTGAAGTAGGCGACATCATCTATATGCTGGCCAATAACACCGGAAAGATGCGGGCCGGCCGATCAGGAACATCCCGTACCCGCAAAACGTGGCGCGTCTTTTTCCTCTCAACCGGGGAAATCACCTTAGCCGCCAAGATGGGTGAAGCCGGGAAGCGCGTGATGGCAGGACAGGAAGTGCGCCTGGTCAATGTGTCAGCCGATGCTGGTGCGAGCATGGGAATATTCGAGAAACTGCATGGAATGGAAACTGCCGGCGCATTGGCAGACCATCTGCGGGTCGCGTCGAGGACCTGGTATGGCACGGCCGCTCCGGCGTTCCTGACTCATCTCACACGGGACCGGAGCATGGCTCCTGATGAGCTGGACAAAGCCATCAAGGGAATGCGCCAGAAGTTCTCGACCGCGTTTCTGCCGGACGGAGCAGATGGACAAGTTAGAAGCGTTGCAGCCCGGTTCGCTCTGGTTGCTACTGGTGGAGAACTGGCCACTCAGTACGGTGTTTTGCCGTGGCGGCAGGGTGAAGCATTTGATGCAGCCGGCGCCTGTTTCCGCTCATGGTTGTCCGAACGCGGGGGAGCCGGCGCGACCGAAGACAAGCAGGCTATCGAACAGGTGCGGGCCTTTATCGAGGAACATGGCGAAAGCCGCTTCACCAATCTCGGTCCTGGAACCGAAGGTGAGATGGTCGCCAACGAAAACATCCGCACCAATTACCGTGTCGGATTCAAACGGCGTATCGGCACGCCAGAAGGTGACCAATGGCAATACCTGATGTTGCCCGAGATGTTCCGTAAGGAGGTGTGCAAGGGTCTGGATGCCAAGCGGGCCGCCCGTGCGCTATGTGGTGCGGGTTACCTTCTGCCAGATCAATCAGGGCGCATGTCGCAGTCCGTACGTCTTCCCGACATGGGCAGATCACGTGTCTATGTCATCGGCAGCACGATCATGGGGGGTGACGATGAGTGACGTTCCCCTATCTAGATCTAGGTATGTGTTTTTTCGGTGTTCCACGTGTTCCACGTGTTCCATCCCTCTGGAACCCGCAAAAAACCGCCATTTATCGCCTATACAGAATGGAACACCGCACAATTTCTGCTGTGTTCCACGTGTTCCATTTCTCCAGTTTTGGCGGCATCTGGAACACGTGGAACACCTTGGAACACAGGCAGGTGTTCCGGTTTTCCATTCAAAATATGGCTGTTTCCCGCCGTTAAATCGATATGGAACACGTGGAACACGTGGAACACCACATTTTCCATATGTGCGAGACGGATGGGCCATATGAACCATCTGAAAAACCTGCTCCAGTGGGTATCGATCCCAGTAGTCGTTCCATCAGTCCACCTGCGGCGACAGAGCAATGGATCACAAGATCCGATCAACCTGTCAGAAGTTACCGAAGCTGATCGGGAACGTGCCTTGCTCGGTCCAGCAGCAGCCTTACTGATCGAAGCCCGGCATTATGGTCTGTCTCTCTGCATCCGGGATGGTCGCTTATTCATCCGTGGGAAGCCTCCCCCAAGTGCAGACGACTTTATCAGACGCCTGAAACTGTCACGCCGTGAGGTCGCCATCGCCCTGGACAGCCTTAACCGGGGATGGCGGGTCAAATGGAGAGAGTTCAACAGCCAGGTTGCCAGATAATGCTGCAGCAGCAGTGTAAGACTACAGCGAGCGCGGCGACGAAAGGTGTCAGAATAACTCAGAGTTATCTTGCGGGCCAAAAAGTCAAAGCCGCAAGATAACTCTGAAAAGGCCAGATTTTCCGAATGATAATGATCATTATCAATCGGGAATTAGTGGTCATTTCTCTATAGTTTATGTAGGTATTTCATATGGTTAACAGAGATATCGAACCTTCTCCATCATCCAGTTATGAAAATTGCTCGACAGATATTGCTCAAAATAACCTCATTCGAGCATGGCTTCATGGCCGTTCTGTCCATACCCAACGTGCCTATTCCCGAGACGTCAGCTCCTTCCTTGAACAGGTGAATAAACCCCTTGCTGAGGTGACGCTGGATGATGTTGTGAGATGGCATAACGGCCAAAGCGGGCCCGCAACTTCACGAAACAGGCGACTGTCTTCCGTTAAATCGCTGATATCGTATGCAGCACGAATAGGGTTTCTGCCCGTAGATGTTGCCGCACCTTTGCGCGGCACAGCCAGCAAGGACACTCTTCATGAGCGTATCCTGACACAGAAGCAGGTACGCGCCATGATTGGGGGCGAACTAAACCCACGTAAACGGGCATGCCTACGCGTATTATATAAGCTGGGTCTCCGCATCTCCGAGGCATGTTCCCTGACTTGGCGTGACATGTCGCGTCACCAAAGCGGCGGCACTGCCACGATCTTTGGGAAAGGGAACAAAACCAGACACGTATTCGTGCCTTCTGATGTGTGGAAGGAGCTCTCATCCATCCGAGCAGATATGTCAGCTGATGCGCCGGTTCTCTGCGGTTCTCATGGAGGGCCTCTTAGCGTGAGCGCGGCCGATCGTATCGTCAAAAGCGCGGCGAAAAGAATAGGTTTACCGGCGAATGTTTCGGCCCATTGGCTCCGCCATGCATGCGCTTCTCACTCAATGGACAACGGCGCTCCCCCGCATTTAGTCCAGGCAAATCTTGGGCATGCGTCCTTAGAAACGACAACGAGATACCTTCATGCGCGGCAGAATGATGGAGCTGCAAATTACCTTCCTGACTGATCTCTCATTATATTAACCTTATCTCCTTTATATTGAGAGATAATCGCCTCATTATTCTAAGAGAAATATAAATATAATGAGAATTATAATTTTATTATTTTACTTGAATACTTAAAATTGTAAGACTACATATCTGAAAATGAAGAAGTTTGCTCCTCCATCTCTTGTCATAACCTTTCGCCTCTCTCCTGAGCTCCTTCATAAACTAGATGCAAGCGCAAAAAATGCTTCCATGACGCGAGCTGAAATGCTGAGGCGTATGATCGAAATATATGATCCATCTGCTGATAAGCATGGATCGTCTCAATAATTCCTATGGGGTTTCATATACCTATGAGTAAACCCAAGACTTCTGGGCACAAGAGACATAAAGCTTCAGTCTCTCGTGACTTTAGTCACCTACACCCACGCAACAATTCAGCTTCTGGGTCTGTCCATTTTGATGACCCACATGCAGCCAGCTGGGATGCTGCGGCGAGACGGGCCGGCATTCATAAGCTCACCCCATCTGTTCAACAGGACAGCAAAGGATCATTTGAATGATCGGGAAACTCAAATCGATGGCCTCGGGTGAAAAGCTTTCACCTATCCCGTCAGTTCTATCTGAAATGTTGAATAAGCTTGAAATGGCGATTGCTGGACGCAACCGCTTGGAAAGCATGAAGTCATCTCTCGCATCTGACTTGGCTAAATGCCGTTCGGAATTAGCCAACCTGGACGAAGACCTTGATGCCGCTGAGGCTGATGTCATCATTGAAAATACCAAGGATGCAATTGAAAAACGGGATGCTATCCAGTCTCGTCGGGAAAGCATCCGCTACAAAATTAACCAGATTGAATCGGCACAGCGCTATTTCCCGACCAAATTGTCTGCTGCCGATGAAGCCATAGAGACAGCGTCATCTGAAACCAATCTGGAACTTAACAAATACATCTCGACAGTCAGGCAGGCCCTTTCCAAGGAATTAGAAGCTGCTTGCCGGCCCCTGGTATCTGTTTTGAATAAAATCCAGGCACTCGCTATGTCCGGCCTCGATGTCGGGTATGTCGTGGAAAAGGCGCTTATTCCCAGCCTTAATCATCCATTGGAAAATATGCTGGGTAATGGATCCTTTAAGTCTCAGGATGGCTCTTCTGTACGGTTTTCCGATGCATGGACTGCATGCCCAGAGGCCATGAAAACCAAGGCGATAGTTGATCCGGCTTTGCAGGCCAGAAATCAGATCCTGCGGCACCAGCGGCGGATTGATGCCCTGCGAATGGATGAACTGACGAAACACAATCAGTCCTCCAAGGCAGATGAATGGGCGAACGGCAATCGATACCGCGCCAGTTCAGACATTGATGAACCTGAGCCGCGTGCGATGATCCCAAAGGGTATCGGACGTCCATTGAACAGTTGGTCAGTAAGCCAGCCAGGTGAACCTACTTCACCACGGGAAGTCTCTGCCTTTCAGGATAATCCAAGCGTCGAAGACGCCCCCAGTGTCACAAACCCACCGTTAGATCTGGAAGCTTTTCGCCCAATACCAACAACGTGGCGACTAAAGCATGCGCGCCTGAGACAATCGCCTCTTTCGAGGATGGAGGGAAAGATCCTGCCATCAATGACGTAGCATCATCCCAGAACATGGCAGAAGAGTTCAGCGCGGTACGAGCAAGAAGACAGGGGCATATTTCGCCGCCTGCGGATCCTGAAAAAACGAGGATTGCTTCCTCGGACCGCAGACAGTAGCCCCCCCCCTGCTTGGTCCCTCCTAGGGGGGCCCTCGCGCAGGGGGAGTTCGAAGCCTGTTAGATATCTAGCTAACAGGTTTTTTTGAGGTTGCAGTTGCAGTTGCAGTTTTCAGATGGAATTCTGATCAAAAATAAAAATATTTTCCAAAAAAATGGCTGTTTCCCCGTGTTTTTTTGGAAATCTCCCGATGTCAATCGATGAAGACCAAAGGTGCAACCAAGATTGCAGTTTCTGACCCGACAATCTAGGACAGGCTCTTCTTATTATCGGCATAAATCGGCAGTTTTCTGCGGTCTTCGTGCCCGTTGATCGAGAACGATGCCCGCTACTGCAACCTGCAACCTGCAACCTGCAACCACGATGCAGGACGGCTTGAATGCTGACCACTCTTTTTATGCACTGCCGCTCTTGGATGCGGCAGATAGATCGTAACAGGGAAAACAATGCCGCTTGGTATCAAGGTATCCTTGGACAGTCTGGATATAGAGAAAAAACTCACCAAACTGGCTAAGGGCGAAATCGCGGATGCGACAGCCCATGCTTTAACGATGCTTGCCCAGGATGGAGCAAAAGCTGTTCGGTCAGAAATGGAGGAGGTTTTCGATAATCCAACTCCTTTCACACTCAACGCTTTTTATGCGAAGCCTGCCAAATCCAGCGACTTAACTGCCTATGTTGAATCGCGAGATTGGGCCCCAAAAGGGGTTCCTGCCATCAAATATCTCATGCCTCAGATCTTTGGAGGGCCGCGCCCCGCAAAGAGGTCAGAGACATTAATGGCCAGCATCTCAGGCGGTCAGTACTGGATTCCTGCCAGAGGGGCACCAAAAGACAGATATGGGAACATCCCTGCCAGCGAGATATCCAAAATCTTAAGCCGGCTAGATCTGCTTGGTGGTCAAAGCATAAGTGCTCGAACTGTACGGCAGTTAGCACGCCAGAAAAAAAATGCCCGCGGCCAGAAATCCGAATATTTTGTTGCCAGGTCTCACGGGAATGGGCGCCCACTTGGCATTTGGAAGCTGGTTGGCCCAGGAAGGGTGGTCCCAATTATATATTTTTTCCCTCATCCCCCAAATTACGCGAAACGGTTGCCCTTTGATGAGGTGGTGGAACAAACCGTCCTTCTGAAGGCTCCGCGCGTTATCAATGTCGCTGTAAACAAAGCTATACGAAAAAGAATGGGCGCCTGATCTGGCGGCCATAGCCCGCTGATCACCGGCTGTGTTCGCATCTTACGTGCGGAAAATCCTTGAATATCTCAAAGGGGACAACAACCCCACTGACCTTCCTCAGGTCGTGATGCCACCCTCCTGAAAGTGGACAGGAGGCCGCGGCAATGGATTTTTCTAAAATTACCTTCCGAGACATAATTGACTTCATGGCGGCCTTGGCTGCCCTTCTGACGGCTGCATATCAATGGTTCAGATGACCCATACAGGACAGTCTGAGATTGAATGTAAGGCTCAACACCCCTCCCCAGGAGACCCGTCGAGTGCGAAGCACAAGTAAGGCCGCTGCCCCATAGGGGGCAACATATCTTGCCTGTCTGTTTTCTGTCCTATTCAGCCTGAGATGGCCCGACTTGGCCCGAAGCAAGACACTCAGCCTGTCAGGGCCGTCTCGGGCCATGTGAGGCTGAGTGAGAACGAATCAGAGAGGGGCAAGATATGTGTGCCTACGTAGCACACGGCCTTACTCGCATTCCATGCTCGAGAGAGTGGTGACACTCTCAGGATCTGGCGCTCTCCTGGTCGTCCTCGCACCAGCGGTGCAATGGTGTATGAGGGCCCGCATTTTCATGGGTAGGCGATAGGTAGGCAAAAAGGGTGGCGAAGGGTCGTAAACGGGTAGCCATGACCAGGTGTAGGCAGCCTGCGATATTCGTTCCATTTGGGTATACCGATATGGCGCAACGGGGCGGAACTCCAGAATGGCGGCTTTCCGTGTTCCGTTAGGGTTGTCTAATTGCAAATGGAACATTATAGATGAATGTCTAGACCCAAACGGAACACTTTTAGGGACCACGCCATGCGATACGGATATGCCCGTGTCTCTACCACCGATCAGAATGCCACCACGCAGGAAGATGCGCTCCGGCAGGCTGGGTGCGATATGATCCGCATGGAGAAGAAATCCGGCACAAGCCGGGAGGGACGATCTGAGCTGGAGACCCTGCTCGCGTTCCTTCGTCCTGATGACGTGCTGGTGGTGACGCGCATTGACCGTCTGGCCCGTTCTATAGCGGACCTGCAAACCATCATCACGGAAGTGAAGGCCAAGGGCGCTCAGCTCCAGTGTACGGAACAGCCGGTCGATACCAGCACCGCGGCCGGCAAGGCGTTCCTCGACATGCTGGGAGTGTTCGCTGAGTTCGAGACCAATCTTCGCAAGGAACGGCAACTGGAGGGCATTGCGGCCGCAAAGGAACGTGGCGTCTATAAAGGGCGCAAGGCATCCATTGATCGTAAACAGATCCACGAGATGCGCCGACAAGGTATCAGTCCAACCGAGATTTCCCGCCGGCTCGGCATCGGACGTACCAGCGTCTATCGGTGTCTGGAGCAAGGCGCCGATGATCTGGGCAGACCTTCTAATGAGAAAGTCTGACTATCAAGGCCATCCTGATAAGACGTAGGCTGATCTGGTCGGACTACACCCGACGGGAGTCAGACTAGGCACCGTGGCCAGTCTACCTATGCCCCCGCATGCTTTTCATCCCACTCGTCGTGATCTACCTCGCCTGCCATTTCCGCCAGAAGGCCCTGAACACGATCATGGCAGTTATCGGATGATCCTATAAGCTCCGCTTCCGTAAAGGTCAGGATACGGAAGCCCAAACTGGAGAGAAGCTTCTCCTTTTCAGTCTTTGACCGCAACCTCTCGCCCGGACGATCCAGATCCAGCAGGATGGCTAACTGGCGCGTATGCTTGCCATGTCGGACCTCACATCCGAAATGGACAATCTGACCTGCGGCAACCTCAGCCATATGCACAATGGTTGTGAGCGTTCCCTCGCTCCACCCAGGCCGATCATCCCATTTCTTGCAGACATGAGGTCCGGAAAAACTTGAATCTGATGTGAGCAGGATTGCCATGAGCAGGCTCTCTGCCAGGCTCTGGCTCGATGAATTCAGAGCCTCGAACTGATGCTTCAGTTTGGAGCCATATTTCTGAATGTGCTGTGTCAGAAGGCCATATGCCGTCCGTGTGGCACTGACAGCCAACTCTTCTTCTGCCCTGAAATAATCCTGCAGCGGACCATCCATCGACGGAGAGAGATGAAGCTCCTTGTCCGCCATGCTATCTCCCACCCTTCTTAAGCTGGCGCAGCCTGTCGCGGATCAGGCCATTGGCTGTCCGGCTGATAGTCTTGGGCACGGGGTCACCGCCCGGCGTGTTTGCCAACGTGGTCGCCATCTGGATCAGGCGCTCCACCTCGCTCATATCTGCTTGTGGTGTAGCCTGCGGGTTAACCGGAACGGGTGCGCGGTCGGCCTGTGTGTCAGCCTGCACCTGGGTCCGGATTGCCCGGCCAAGCCATTCGCCAATGGTCTGCTTTTCACGCTTGGCTGCGGCAATAGCTGCATTACGGATCTCTGGAGGGATGCCCTTGATGGTCCAGGGCGCGATGCGGTTGTCCGTTTCCGCCTTTGCGTCTTCTTCGCGGTCTGTCATGAAGTCTGCCTCTCACGTCTGCTGGTATGACCATACACCGAGATAGTCAGACTGGAATAGGATTTGGTCTGCCTTTCCGGCTCTATGGTCAGACTATTTTAGCTGGAAGTCATACCACAAAGGAGCAAAGGCAGACCGTATACCGTCTTGGTCTGACTGATATTGCCCATAGGCAGACTATGAAGGTCTGAGGGGCAGACCACCACAGACGAACCTAGCCCTCAACCTGCTCCAGTACGTCCTGGACAAGACGGTTGAGACTCACGCCACGGGCGGCTGCGATTTCAGCTGCGCGGGCATGCTCCTCTGGCGACAGGCGAACCTGAAACTTACCGGAGTAGCGTTTCGTGGGGGCGATCCCCTTTTCCTCGCACATCTCCAGAAACACGCGGAGCGAGGTCTCGCCTTCCTTCTGCAGCCCCTGCACGCTGTCCGCGTAGAAGTCTGCCCCACCGTTCAGGCCAAGGAACTCGCCTCGGAACATGCCGATTTCCGGGTCAAACTGGATGACGGCCCGGTGGCCGCCAATCTCCATCATGTTGTTCATGGCGCAACTCCGTTCTGCTCCAGCCATTCCCGCATTGATGTTATCGCTCCCTTATCAGTGTCCGGCAGCGGACGAGGCCGATGGTGAACCCTGGCCTTTCCGAACAGGGGCTTCATGTCACCAGGATACGATGGGGCGTAGTCATTCAAACAGGCGATACCTTAATATGGTATCACATCCTATCGGAAATCATTGAGCGCGGAGCGCGAATAGGCAGGAGGTGATGTGGGCCTACATCACCTATCCTGCCCCGTCTTTGGTCTCTGATGTTGTGCTGACAGATTCCGCCTGGTCCGTTTTCAAGCCGGACAAACACCTGACACATACCCGATAGACACCGGACAAGGGGCGGATATAGGCATGACAGGCAGGGGGCTCAAAAACCGGCGTTTCAGGTTTTTTTTGATTTCATAAGTTATAGGCACTTCGTGAGGACGGCCTATTTTTTGATTTCATATAATGAAGTTCCTATAGGCGGCGCCCCCTAAGCGCTCCCCGTTCGCTCCCCACAGAAATGCAGGCTCTCATACACCATTGCACCGTTGGTGCGGGCACCTGCAGGATGGGACAGCATGCCCCGGCAGAGTCCTCATGTAGCCGTAGATGGACCATCACGCCTAATGGTCCGACCAGAAGGAGATTGGGTCTTACCTCTAGCGGCTATGGTCATACCCTATGGGCTATAGGATCTGCCTTTTTACGGCAGAGGTAAGACCGATCAGCAGACATTCACCCCATGAGCAATTCGGACAGTCCTCTCAGGGCAGTCTTGCACGGCTGGGGTAATCTGACTCAATCGATACCGTGGTTTTTATGCTACTTTCCGGGGACGTCCGCCCTTAGCACCATTCCGGCGTGCGGCAGCTGCCTTAGCGGCTGATGCCTGCCGCCCCGCCTTTGCCGCCATGTAGGCGCGGGATCCGAACAGGCCCGCCATCAATTCCGGCACTAGAAGGTCAGCATCCAGAGCCTCCCAGTGCAGGCCGTAACCGCCCATGATTTCTACCTGGGCCAGCTGCTCTGGCGTTGCCCTCTCAAGGCCCTGAGCCTGTGAAGCGGGGAATTCAAAGCGTGTGCCGTTGGACAGCTCAACGGTTACGCGGCCTGTCGTGGCATCGTAACCGGCAGCAATCGCCTGGGGCACTGTCTCGCGCCGAATGCGACCACGTTCATAAGCGGCGTCTATCTGCTTCTCGATGTCATGATCGTTGCGCATCAATCGTCCTCCATGCGGCCAATAGGGCTTCACGTTGTTCCACTGCGATCCTGAACGCCTCGCGTACGTCTGCCCGCTTCACGCCGGGGGCAATCTCCCGGATCGTTGCCTCGGTTTCCCCAAGGTTGATGATGATCTCACGACCATCACAGAACACATGGACATGGGCCGGATCATGGTCATTCGCATAGATCATGAATCGGAAACGGCCCGATCGGTGAACTGTTGGCATGGCCGCATCCTATCACAAAACCTAACCAGATGGGTATTTTTTCATTATGGTCAGACTACGCGCAAGGAAAGTCTGACTAGATAGCGAGATAGGCAGACCATTATGTCTATAGGTCTGACTATCTATCAATCCAGTCTTACCCATTCGCAGAAAGGTCATACCAACCATTCCTAAAGGTATGACTTAACCCGGCAGAAGTCGTACCGATCGACTTACACCTGCGTCATGAGCAATTCAGGCTGTCCCGGCAGGGTGATTTTTCACGGTCAGGGTTGTCGGAACCATTTGGAGGGGCCTCGGTTGGTCCAGTTCTGGCTGAACATGTCCATCTGACGCTGTGCCAGGGCGTCCAGTTCGTGCCTGGCGGCTATGGCAGAGGCCGGTAAAGGCGTTGCTACATCTAAGATAATATTTCTGCTTGGGGAAACGGTCCGCTCATCGGACTCTGTGTGAGATTGGCGGTTTTCCGGGGCTAGGAACACATAAACCGATGTGCCCTGTCGGCTGGTGACGCCACCATTCACCCAGTCCCGCAGCCTGATCCTGACCTTGATCTTCTGGAACAGCCCCAGCCGCTCCAGTGCCCGCAGGCCAGCGCCACGGTTGAGCGTGCCGTGCCGGTCGCACGAGCAATCTCGGTCATGCTTTTCTTGATGAGGTCCTGCCCGTGCTGGCGCATATCGAGAATCATGCCCTCGGCAATGCGGCACATGGCTAGGGAAATCTGTCCAGCGTGGTGCCAGCGCCGCACCTGACGCGCGAGGCGGCCTGCATCGGACCCGGACAGACGGCCACCGCGTAGCAGCTTGGCGTGCTTGCGGTCGGCTTTGGTAGCGGCAAGGGTAACGGGATCAACAGCGGTCACATTCTACTCCATTGGAGAAGCGACCGCCTTTTCCTGCTGAAAACCATTGCACCCGGACACGGGCGAACATAGGTTATGGCAGGGTCTGCTGGTGCTGGTTACACCTTCAGACCGGCGACCGCTTGGGGCTACAAGCGGGCAATTCGAGGCGGGGGAGCTCCAACTCCCTCGCCTCTTTCATTTCGGCATTACATCTGACCTACACCACCTTGGCAATGGCAATGCCGGAGTCTGGCCGGGCCTCTTTTTTCAGCCGGACCCCAGCACCTCCACCATTCTCAAAAATGAACTCGACGCCCGCGGCTTCCAGGGCGGCCTGAATGCTGCGATTGTGGAACGGCGAGGCACGCCTACGCTGGCCTCAAACCGCACAATCGTGCGCTTAGGAATATTGCTGAATGCAGCCAGCTCATCTTGAGACCAGCCGATAAGAGCACGTGCCGCACGCGCCTGCGCGGGCATTATGTCTTGTTTAGTGCCATTATCTCTTGCAGCCATAGATTGCTTATGTCACTAAATTAGACATTCGGCAAGAAGCCGAGCGGCCAGACAGGGAGCTTGCACCCTCCCATGCCTGGCCTAACCACAACCGAAGGAAGAGTTCGGCAATGGCTAAACACGCCAATAGCATGCCCATGCCTGCATGGGTACACCCCTCCCCCTGTAAAAGCCTGCCCGATGCGGGGGCTATCGTTCGCCTGCTGCCCGATATGACGGGCGCCTTGGCTGCGGGTGCCCTCATGCTGGTGGCTGTCTTGTGCTTCGCCCATCCTGAGCACGCCAACCCGCGCCACATGCACGCCCACCACCATGCGGAGGCCATGCGATGAGCGCTCCATCTCCGAAGATTTGCGTTCAGATACTCAATAAGCTGCTCATCACATCCACCAATTTTGCCTACGATGTGGAGTGCGGGATCGAGGGTGCTCTGGAAATCCTGAAAGTCCTTCGGGATGACCTGGAACTCACCCATAGCCCAGATGACCACACCCATCTGATCGAATGGCAGCTTAGGCAGGTCCACCGCTCTATGACCGACTTCCAGAAAAGGATGGAGGAGACCCGGACCCATACAGTTGCTGAAAGGAGTGCCTCGTCATGACGACCGATGCGGAGTTGATACGCCTGTGCTTGGAGTTTGACGCCCTCCATGTCGAATGGCTCTCATATTTTTCTGGAGACGATAGCTGCAGGGATGATGAGACGAAAACCGACAAGTGCCTGTCTGCCATAAACGCACGGATGCTCGCAGCCATGAACCAGATCTGTGCGACCAAGGCGACAACGTTGACTGGTCTCCTTTCCCGCGTACGGACATTGGCCAAATGGGAAGAAGACACCCTGGCCTACTCCAACTCAGAATTCTGGAACGAGCGCCTCCTTGGCGCCATCTTGCGCGATGCGCTGGAGATACGGATATGAGCGAACAGTCTGCCTTCCCGTCGGACCGGAGATCCTTCCTGACCATGGTCGCAGCCATCTTGCCTCTCACCCGACATCATCTCCTACCAGAGACGCGAGACAACCCGGATGCAGAATTGATCCAGGCGTCACATCGGTTTGCCGAACTGGAACAAGCCCTCCAGTTCGCCTCCAATGAATCTAGTCTGGATGACGATGAAGTGGACCGCATCGAAGACGAGATGCGGCCTGAACGAACTGCGCTTTTCCAGAAGATATGCTCCTTACGCGCCTGCACGTGGGAGGGACACGTCGCGCGGGCGCAGGCTGTTCGTATCTATGCACAGGAAATGCTGGATAAGGAGGTGGAAGGCGGCTCATGGTCTGACTCACTTGTATGGGCTGTCATGCGAGATATGACCGCTGATCAGCCTCTCGGGTCGGGCGTCACACCAAGGAACCGCGGGCATGACTAGGTCTGACCGCTCTCCCATAGAGCCATCCTGCCCACGCAGTCTGCTTGGAGGTCTAACCAGCAGTCCTTCTGGTCTGCCCGTTCCCCCAAAAAGTCAGACTGCGCCCGATCAAGATCGACCTCTTATTGAACTGTGTGACCTCTATCTAAGGCAGGAACAGAAGATTTCCGCCCAGATGAAGGAGGATGATGAGCGTTACGGTGTAGAGGTTCCAGAAAATGTCGAAAACCGACTGGATGAGATGCTGGCTACTCAGCGTGCACTCTGGAGAAAATAGGCATTCTGCCCGCAACTACCCCTGCCGGCTTGGTGGCTAAAGCGAGAGTGTCGATCGTCAGCTCCGGATACCGGAGTGAGCCAGCAATAGGTTGGCATGAACAGGTCGCCTGGGCCCTGGCAGATGATCTGATCCGAATGTTTGGGCCCTGACAGCAACACCGATAAACAAGATGTGGGGCTAGGTTGGCCACTGAAAATAGG
>NZ_BAIO01000018.1 GCF_000613305.1 Komagataeibacter kakiaceti JCM 25156 | reverse complement strand
CGGTCGCGGTGGCAGTTGCTCCCGCGCTGTCCGCCAGCGGCAGCGTGCCGCATTCGGCAAACACCTTGAACGGTCCGGTCGGACCGAAATCACGGTTCTGCGAAAAGTCGATAATGTTGGTCGAGGGCGTGGCAATTCCTGCCGCAAGCGCGGTCAGGTCCTGCGCGTTGCTGAACAGCAGCAGTCCGTCAATAATCATCTGGGCGGTTTCCTTACTGGACCGTTTCTTCGGTGTTCAGGATCTGGTCGCAGGTGCGGATGGGGATGCCACGGAAGGGCGTGACCGGCTTGCCGTCCCATTCCAGCATCTGCAGCAGCACATTGGTCTTGTTGAGCGCCTGCAGGTCCAGCGCCGTGCCGAGCGTGCGGTTGACATAGATGGCCGGACGCCCCCACGACAGCGGCTGGCCGCCGGTCGCCTGCGTCGCGGTCTGCACGTTGGTCACGCCACGCGGCATGGTGGGGATCTTGTGCACGGCGGCAACCAGCATGGAAATCAGGTTGGCCGCGCTATCGCCCGTCAGGCTGTCCACGTCGATGTTGGCGATGCGGACAATGTAACGCCAGTCACGCACGGTCAGCCCGCAATCCCATTTGTAATGGGACTGATACGCCTGATACGGGTTGCCGTTGGCATCCAGCACCGGCGCGTCGGTGGTCACGTCATTGCGCTGCAGCCCGGCAATGCGCCCCTTGGGGAAAATGCCGAACGCCGTGGTCGGGCCCCAGCAGGTCAGCCACATGGACGTGTTGCTGGTGCCCCGTCCGCCCGCGTCGATCACGTTGACGGCGTTGGCGGCCTTGGCCGCATCCACCGTGCTGTAGCGCGGCGCAAGCCCGGTGAAGGCCGGAAGGTCGCTCTGCTCGGTGCCGTAGAACAGCGTGCCCGCCATCTGCTGGTTCATGCCTTCAATGAAGGCCATGTCCTCGGACAGGCGGAAGGCGGCCACGTCGCCCTCCAGGTTCGCCAGATCCTTGTCCACCAGCGAATAGGTTTCCAGCATGCCGCAGCTATCGGTGATCTGCGCGGTGGTGCTCTTGGCGCGCGGCACACCGTAGTTGAGCATACGCCATGTGGCAGCGGGCAGCCCGGTGCGCACGGTCGTCTTGTTGCCGGTGGCGAGGTTGCCCATCTTCCACAGCATGTCATCAAGGATTTCATTGGTCTGGGACAGCAGGTTCACGATATCCGCGATCTCGCCATCCTCGCGCCGCGCGGCCCAGTCGGCCAGCGTCAGGCAGGTGGTGCTGGAAATGGTTGCCACCGGTTATGCTCCTGCTTTTGCCGACTGGCCGTAAAGGCGCTGGGCAATGTCATCAAAACTGCTGCCACTGCGCTTTTCCGGCGCGGGCTTTCCTGTGTCGGGCGGTTCGGCCAGGCCCATCGCCTTGCCGATCTGCACGAAGGCGCGGATGACGGTGGGGTTGTTGCCCGCGCCCGTCTCGGCCAGCGCCTGCACCAGATCCTTTCCGCCATAGGACTGGATCACGCGATCAGCCGCGGCCTTGGCGTCCGGGTTCAGGCCGGTGCCATCGGATAGCGTGCGGTCGGACAGGACTTCCTGCCGCCACCTCATCGCCTGTTCGTGCTGGGCGTGCCCGGCCTGTTCAATCTGCTGCTGGACGAACTGCAGCCCGTGCTGCGTGATGGCGCTGAACTGTTCCTGCGTCAGTCCGGCTTCACGCGCTGCGGCCTCGTACTGGCCCATCGCCTTTTCATCGACGCTGAAACCCTCGGGCGGCGTGAATTCGTATTTCTCCGGGACGGCAGGCTTTTCCTGTTCACCGCCTTCCGGCGCACCCTCGCCATTTGGGGCCGCGCCTTCGGTCGCCGCTCCGCCCGCAGGCGGCTGCGTTTCGGCTGTCGTGCTTTCCGTGCCGCCGCCCATAAGGGTGTCGGTTGCGCCGCCACCAGCAGGGGCATCAGCAGGCGCAGCAGCACTTGTGGGTTCATCACTCATCCGCGTTCAGGCTCTCCATGAGGATCTTGCTCAGGATGCCTTCACCCGCGTTTGTTAGTACCGTGTGCAGCTTGATGCCAATATCGCGCTGGCCTTCGCGAAATGCCGTCGCCATCGGGTCGCCCGGCACGAATGAGCCGCCCATGAACTGCGTCTCGTTCAGGATGCGCAGCAGCACGCGCCGGCCGCGCGGGTCGGATGCCACCCATGCGAGATCGAGCTGGTCGGTTGCGCCCCGGGCCTTGCGCCGCGTGCGCCGTTCGCGGACCTGTTCGGGATCGTGCGGATCATACATCAGCCCCCTCCCCCAATGCCCGACATGATGGCCTGCAATGCGTTCTGGCCGCCGCCCACATCCGTGTCGGACAGGTTCTTCGCCCCCGCCGCAAGCTGCTGGGCCTGTTCGGCCGCCGCCTGCTGCTGCTGGGCGTATTCACGCTGCTGGCGCATCTGGGCCACGGCCTGCGGATCACGCATGATCGCCTGGTTGATGCTGAGCAGGTTGCCATAGATGTCCACGGCCTGATCCAGATCCACGTTATCCATCACGCTCTGGTCCACACTGACCAGACCGCCACAGAAGCGCACGAACTGCTCGATGCCCGTGGTCTCGGTCGCACGCTGGGCCTGCGCCAGCACCGAGATGTAATTGACCTTGAGCGGCCCCGCACCCATCTGTTGCGGGCGCGGTGGTAGCAGGCCGCCACGTTCCATGATGCCCAGCGTCACGTTGATGACCGGGTTCAGCGCCTCGTTATGAAACCGCTCCAGCACCGGGCCAAGGGCCAGCAGCTTTTCCTGCTGGCGCACGTTGATCTCGGCCGCCGTGACGGGCTGCGCCTGGTCCATCTGGCTGACCATCAGGATCAGGTCATTCTTCAGCGTGACACGGATGGCCTCCTGGAATGCCTGTATGCGCTCGACCAGCGGCGTAATGTCCGGGCTGGTCTGATACACCGGACGCAGCCCCGCGCCATTGCCCATGGTATTCAGGCCGGGAATGAAATTGATGCCGTTGGGGATCAGGCTGACCAGCCCGTTCTGCATCGCGGCGTCGGCCTGCATCGGGGGGCGTGCGAACTTGTCCACGACTTCGGCACAGCGCAACTGGGCAAGCTGAAGGGATTTCACATCCCCCAGCGCATCCTCGGCCGGGCCATGGCCATACGCATCGTTGGACACGGCGTGCCAGCGCGGGCAGATGAACGGCTTTTCGGGATAGCCCTCGATGCGCAGAACCGGCACGCTGGGGTTGCCGTATTCGTAATACACGCCGATATATGGCGCGCCACGCCAGCCCATCGCGCCCGGCACGCGGTCAAGATTGGGCATGATCGCATGCACCACGGGGATTTCCCGCGTAAGCTGACGGCTGTCATACAGGCCCTGCACCGTAGGTGAGCAGTTTTCATAGCCAAACTTGCCGACCACCTGGCGCACGTTCTGCACATACTCACGCACCAGCGTGTCTATTTCCATCCGCGCGTTCTGCATGATGAAATATTCGCCAGCGGTGAGCGGGTAGAACCGCACCACGTCATCATAATCCTGCTGGATGATGACAGCACCCGTGCCGAATCCCGCGATTTCCTCATAAAGCTGTGCCATGGCGTTGTAGAAATTGCCGGTGGCAAACACGCGCTGCAGCCGTTTCTGCACGATGGCCAGCCACTGCTTTACGTCCGGGTCATCGTTCAACTGGTCATTGTTGGTGGAAAGCTGGAACCAGTCGCGCGCCGGGCTGGTGATGCCCGCCATCAGGAACGCGGCCAGATTGCCCACGCACCTGGTGGCCGTGCGGTCCACGATCTGCGTGCCCTTGGGCAGCCCGCGCGATCCCTGGTTGGGCAGCAGGTTGTTATACCGTCCCCGCGTGGGCATGATATACCATGTGATCGCGCGCCACGTTTCCCGCCACGATGAGCGGTCCATGCGCATGAGAACGATCAGGCGATCTATCTCATCACGGGTTTTCTGTTCGGGGCTGGTATCGTCAGACGGTGCGGCGCGCGCCATGTCAGCCACCCAGCAGCGTCTTGGGGGCGTTCGTCGCGGTCTGGCTCAGGCCGGATGGTCCGGTCAGCATGGTTGATCCCATGCCGCCCGCCATGCGCGCGGCCTGCGTGGTCGAGTTCTGCAACCCCTGCACGGTATTGTTCACCGTCTGGCCCGCCATCGGCGCGGGCGTCGGGGTTATGACCTTCGGAGATTTGAAAATGCCCATGACAGCCCTGTGCGGGCCGTTTGTTAGTACCGTGTGGTCTCAGGCGTAGGGGTCGTAATCGCCCTGCACCTGCTGCTGCCCCACGGGACCGGCGGGACTGCCGGAAAACTGCGATGGCGCCACGGGATAGGCAAAGGTGATCGCCAGCGCATCGCCCACGTCAGGTGATGCCAAGCCGCGCTTTTTCATGTCTTCCTTGCGCTCAAGGATGATCTCGTTGCGCGGGTTGAAGAAATACCACGGCCCGGCAAGGTCGGTGCGCAGTTCCTCATCATCCGGTATGCCGCCGGTCTGCAGCCACGCGCGCATGGTGCCCCACATTTCGGCACGCTTGTTGGCATAGCTTTCGGACTGGATATCGTAATTCACCCGGTCGGATTTGCCACCGAACTGCACTTCCATCAGGCCGCGCACGCGCAACTGCCTGCACCGGTCCACCACGCCGGCACCGACACCACCCCCATCGACAAACACCGCATCCGCACCATACCGAGCTGCTTCATCCGCCACGCGCGCGGCAAGCTGCATCGTGTCCACATTGCGCAGCTTGATCGGCGGGATCAGCCTGGCATCGCGCCCCTTGCGGAAAAAGATCACCGACTGGTCATCGCCATACCGCGCCACGTCCACGCCAATGACCAGCGCATCGGACAGGATGGCCGCCACATCTCGCCGGGCCGCCGCCTCGATGGCATCCGTGCCGATGAACTGCATGGACCCGGCCCGCGGGAACAGGCCACGCACACGCACGCGCATGAAGTCGCTGTCCTCGCCATAGGCCGTTGCCCATTCCTCGAACAGCCGCTTGTTCGTGCCCTCGACCGTCCGGCTGTCGATCTGCCTGCCATGCCAGCGGTGGCGCTGCTTGTTGAAGCATTCGAAGAACCGGCCAACTGGCTGCGTGGGATTTCCGAACGCGCACCAGATGATTTCGGTGCCTTCATCAGTCAGCGCGCCTTCGGCCACTTCCCACACGCGGTCGATGATGCCCGATGCCTCATCGAAGATCAGCAGGATCCGGCGGCCCACGTTGTGCAGGCCGGCGAAGGCTTCAAGGTTTGTCTCGGACCACGTGACCGCATCCGCCCGCCACGTCTTGTCATGGCCCGGCAGAGTGGAATGGATCGACATGCCATGCACCTTGAACCAGTGCGAACAGATCAGCAGCCGGAACCACTTGCTGATTTCGGGGAAGGTCTTGGTGCGCAACTGGGGTTCGGTATTAGCCGTCACCACGACCTTGGTGTCCGGGCAGGTGCACAGCGCCCACGCAATCAGCATAGACACCAGTGCCGACTTGCCGATGCCGTGGCCCGAACTGACCGCCTGCAGCACCGGCATCAGGACATGTTCGGGCGCGTATCCCTCTTTCAGCCGGTCACCGACCGATTGCAGGATCTCGCGCTGCCATTTGCGCGGGCCCGACGCACTGGCAAGGTCCGTGCCTGCCTTGCCCCATGGGAATGCGAACAGTACGAAGCCCAGCGGGTCGAGGCTGTAGCTGGCGATTTCTTCCGCCAGTAGCGCTTCAATATCAGCCGCCACGCGCCCGCTTGCGCCCTTCATCGATCAGTGCGGCGATGTCCGTGTTGACATTCATGTCCACGGTCGAACGGTCACGGTATTTCTCCGGCCTGTGCGCCTTGAGCAACGTGGTCAGCAGGCCGTCGCTGTAGCGGCGTTGCAGGACCGGATTGCCTTCTTGGTCATAAACCAGCCCATCCTTGCAGGTGACATATTCGTCGTAACCGTCGCGGCCGCGGCGCCATGCTTCCAGTTCCAGGCTGTCCATGGCGATCTGCAGCGCTTCGTCCCATTCGGCTGCAAAGGACTGGTCGGTTTCGCGCAGCCGATATGCTGTCACGCGCCCGATGCCAGAAAGACGGCATGCTTCAGACACGTTACCAGCATTACGCAACGCCTCGATAAACGCGCGCGTCTGACCTGTTCCATGTGTATCACGGCCGTGCATCAGATTTCACATCTCGATCGACAGAATGGGAATACCCAAGACGCGCCAGACATAAACAAATCCGCCTTTCCGATTGTGCTCAACCGTCCTGCTGACAATCGCCATCACCCCATCCCGACACGCTTGACCGCAGCCATATGCCCGACCCTGATGATCCGCTCGCGCATCTGCCCCACATTGGTGGCAATCTGCATGAACATCGGATCGCTGCGGTGCATGGCCAGTTCCGCCGCGGCTTCCTCGGCGTGCCGCAGACCGGCTACCATCTTCTCGTATGCGTCGTTCTCGCTATTGGTAACGCTGCGCCTCATCCCTGCTTCCTCACTGAAACGTAATACCCACATTCCCGCTCATTGCGGATTTCCACACGCCCCCGGCCATCCATGCCGATCATGCAGATGACCCCGCGCAATTTGCTGATCTTCTCGCGGATCACCCGGCCCGGATCGTCCGGCTCATCATCCGGGTCAGGCCACACCGCCTGCGTGATTGCATCCTGAGACTGGATCACTCCCTCGCGCCGCATCAGCTTTTCCATGATGCGGAACGGCACCCGCGCCAGCAGGACTTCACCACGCGGGCCGGACAGCACATGGCGGCCGAGATCGAGCGAAAGTTTGCGACATGGTAGATTTCGTCCTGCATTACTGACATGCCTGCGCTCCGAACAATATCTGGAAATGGCCACCTGCATTATTCTGTTCGTTCAACAGGTCAGCTTAAATAAACTTCTGCAGGCTGATTTTATTATATGGATACAGAAGCTGGTACGATTTTCTTCTTACCATGCCTCTGATCGCTCACCCGCACTCACATCACGGAACCACGTTGTGGGACCATCAAACAGCATGTCCACAATGCCTGTACGGCCACCCCGGTTTTTCAGCACGATGATCTCGGCTTTCCCGCGTGAGCGATCGAGCGCGTCAAGAAACGCAACCCGGCGTTTTTCGTACACCGCATCCGTCTCGTTCGTGTTGCGCACCGGTTGCCCATCCGAGCCCATCCGCGTTTGCAGGACGTGTTCCTCGCGGTAGAGCGCCATAACGCACCGGGCATCCTGTTCAATGGCGCCGGAATCCCGCAGATCGGACAGGACAGGCCGCCTGTCCTCCCTGTTCTCGGACTGTCGGTTGAGCTGTGACAAAGCGATAACGGGCACCTTCAGTTCCCGCGCCATGCGGGCGAGGTCTCCGCTGATCTCGGTCATTTCCAGCGTGCGATTGCCAGACCGGCGCGCCACCGTGGAACCGCGCAACAGGCCCATGTAATCCACCACGATGAACTTCAATCCCCGCTTTGAACGCTTCAACTGCCGCGCACGGGCAAGCAACTGGGCCACGGTGATGCCTTCCCGGTCATCAATCGAAAGTGGAATGTCTTTTAACGCCATGGAGCATCAACCATCCGGCCCATGTCATGCTGACTGATCCGCTCCGGCGTTGCCGCCCGGTCGTTCATGCCGGTCAGCACCATATCCAGCGGCATGCGGACCCTGGCCGCGATGACACGCCCCATCAACTCTTCGGCTGACATCTCGCCCGACCAGAAAAGACCCCGCCCGTTCAGTTGGGCCATCCGCACCGCCAGCGACAGCGCAAGCCCTGATTTGCCAATGCCGGGCCGAGCGGCAACAACATACATCGCGCCCGGACGAAAGCCGCGAATCCGGTTGTTCAGTTCCGCAAAGCCGGTATCCAGCCCGGACAGGAACTGTCCCGCCTGCCAATGGCTGTTCGTTTCTTCCATCAATGCCTGCCCGGCTGCAAACGCCGTGACGGTCGGCCTGCTGGCGTCAGTGCCATTGGACAGGGCTTCCAGATGTTCCAATGCCTCGGTCAGGATGTCATCGGCCGTAGCTTCGGAATTGGCAGCCCGTGCCCGCATTTCGTCGGCATAGGACTGGATCGACCGCTTGACCCAGCAGGCGGCGACCGAACGCGCAGCCTCGCGGGCCATCCGCACGTCACCGGCGGAGAGGATGCGAGGCAGGTTTTTCGCCTGCCACTCCGCACCCAGATATTCGTTCGACCGGATTTGCGGCGCGATGGTAACCGGCGAGACCTGCCGACCAGCCTTGATTTCACCCTGCACCAACCGGAACATCTCGGCCATGTCGGTGTGAAAGAAATGCTCCGGCTTCACCACGTCCGCCACGCTGTCATAGGCCGCGTTGTTCAGCAGGATTGACCCGATCA
This sequence comes from Komagataeibacter kakiaceti JCM 25156, assembly GCF_000613305.1. Next base: position 9,926 of record NZ_BAIO01000018.1, on the reverse strand, counting down.
CACAGCTTCCGCCAGGGCGTTGGTCGGGGTTTCCTGCACCTTCGGCTCGAAATGCAGCACCTCAGCCATCGGCCAGCGCCTTCAACGGGAAATGCTCCGGTCGGGGTGACAGGCCCTCGTAGCCATTTTTCGCCCATTGCCGGGCCGCGTCGTCGTAGGCTGCCCTGTCGTATTTCACCTCATCCGCCGCCGGTTCGGAAAGCACGCCATCATCCGCCCAGCGCTCGTTGTTGAGCCAGGTTGCGGGATGGGGGATGTAAGTCGGATCGACCGACCACGGCGTTACGGCGATGGCAGCCAGCAGCGTTTCGAGGCTGGTGCTGCCAAGGGCTTTGGCAAATGCCGGCGCGCCTTGGGCTTGCCCACCTTCCGCGGATAGGCTGCCCAGAACTGCTCGAACGCAGCCTCGTCCGGCTGGGGTTTGCTGGCATGGCGGGTTTTGGGTTTGGGGGCGGATGGCCGTTCAGCCTCGTCGAAAAATTCGTCCCCTGGCAAGGGGACTATAGGGGTATTTCTAGCTTCTAGCTTCTTGAGTTTATCCCCCGGCTTATCCTGACCCTTAACCGGGGGGTTAACCCCCTCCCCGTCATTTTCGGCATCATTATGGACCAGTGCGGGATTACCCCCCTTACGCCCATGTTCAGCCGAAATGTCAGAGTTTTCCTTGTCCCGCACCATGCGGCGGGAGAAAATGAAGCCATCTTCATCGACGCTGAACACGCCATTTTCTTCGAGTTCGGCAAGCAGTTTTCTGACTTCCCGATCGCTTCCGTTTGTCAGTCCTGCAAGCTGTTTTTCACTGACTTTCCTACCGGAAATCTCGAAAAAACCGATGCGATCCGCAGCGTGCATGATGGCCAGCATCTCCATCCACAGGCCACGCGCGGCGTAGGAACACGACTTCAGGGCAAGATCATTCTGCCAGTCCTTCCACCAGAACTTGGACCAGCCATAACGCTTTTTGCGGGTGGGGCGGCTCATCGCTCATCCTCCGCAAAATCACAGAAATAACCCAGCACCTTGCCGGTCATGGCTGCTTCCTCACGCATCATCTGAAGATCCGGGGCTGATCGCGCCGCTGCGATAAAGGCGCGGGAAAGTTCCTGCCGCGCCATGAACATGCGGGCGAGATCGGCCTTGTGGCCGCCCTGCATGAGCATATCGCGCATGACGGGATCTTCGGGAGAATGGCGGCTATTATGGCCGCGTCGGGGCATGGGAATGACGTTCATGCGTGTATTCCGCGCTGGGCCCGGGAGATGTTGACCGCCCGGGAAACTTTATTGGGGATGGTGGCGTCGTGTGCGTGGCCCCTCATCGGCGCGAGCGCCGGTGCCACAACTCGGCCCGCCATTTGGCAATTTCGGCATTGTGAATGTTGATGTGACAGATGGACCGCCAGCGGGCGGCCATCTTCAGGCAAAACCATTCCCAGATCATGCAGCCTCTTTCTTGAGCGCATCGAGACGTGCGCTTAGCAATTCGGCCTCAGCGATATGTCGTCGCTGTTCGGCTCCAGGTGGGCCGCGAACCGGGCGCGCACGCGCAGCCATTCGCCTGCGGTGACACTCCTGATTTCGCGATAGATACAAGCGCGGACCCGCCGTTCCGTCAGGCCAAGAAGCCGCGCGGTATCGTGGATGGCCGCCTTCAGCCCGCACTTGGTCCTGCGGGCTTTCACGGCTTCCGTAACGATACTGGCGAATTCATTGACTGCGATTTCGGCTGTCATTTTTGCCCCTTGGACAAAAATGCTCCACGCGCTTGGACGAAGTACTCCACGCCATTGGACAACTCCTGATGCAGAATTCCGGTTGTCGAGGCCGGAAGCAGCAACAGGACGAAGGAGCGTATGGAGGAAACTGAAAAACGGAACGATGCCGCGACGGGGCTGGATGCCCTGTCGCGCATCGATATGGCCCTGCTGGGACTGGCGCAACTGCGCGCCCAGGCCGGTGCGTATGAGTACGTGCAGGCCGCGAAGCTGTGTACGGCGCTGAGTGCTGCGATCCTGTCGCCCACCCTGCTGCCGGTCACCACCATTCCCATGGCGCCGGTCGTAAGCCAGCCGCTGAACCGGCTTATCCACGGGCTGCAGCATGTCGGGGTGGTTTAAGGAGAGGATGGCACAGGACATCAGGCGCCCCTATGCAGATCGGAACTGGCACCCATGGCATTGCCGCCGTTACCGCCCGCGCCCACAGTCAGGGCGTTCACTTCACCAACCGGGAACGATTCGATGGGCATCAGGGAACGCGCAGAACAGGCGAGAGCAAACGTAACAGCCGCAAGCACACGCCGACCAGGCTTCCAGACCCATGTCAAGACTGGGTTCGAAGATCCTGACTTTAGCACCATGGAGCGCCCGGCATACATGCAGGAACAAGCATTACTGGCATTTCGGCAGGGCATTCTGGAACAGGCCGTCCTGAGCCTGATTGCCGCATTACCCGCTGAGCAGGCAGTAGCCTTGCTGGATAATGCAGCATGCCGAACCTGCGACGAAATGGGAGAATTCATGAACGACCCGATTTTGATCGAAGGCGAATATGAAAAACTGAACGACATCACGAGCGCTCTGCGGAAGAAAGATGCTGGTTGATCGCGTATGCAACATCTCTGGCAGCCTGTCGGCGCCGCACGGCAGGTACCCACAGCGCAACCAGACCACGAATGGCAATTAACGAAAGGATTTCCCTTATGGAAAACTGCCTGCAGAACATCTTGAGCTGAAACGCAGCAGAATGCAGCGGGAACTTGCTTCCCTTTTGCATCTGGGCCCTCTCATACGCGTAGCTGGCCAGCACTGCCGTCGCGATAAGGCTCAACCAAGTAGGGCGCATCATCATGCCCCCTTCCCCTGCACAAGCTGCCCAGTGGCCCGCACAACCGTCACGCCATCGAACAGGTCCGGGCGGAGTTCTTCGCGGGGGATCGCATACACCCGCTCGATCTTGAGCAAATGCGGGACGGGTATCGTCTTCCACTTCAACACGGCGGAATGCGTTTTCATCCCGAGGGCACGGGACAGTTTGCATGCCCCACCGGCTCGGGAGATGAGTTCTGCTGGTTTCATATCCAATATGTCTCTTAAAGAGACTAAAGACGTCAAGCAAAAACGTCTCTTAAGGCGGCACATTAATTTGGAAATGATGAAATGATGTCCCAATGAGTGACACCATCGGCACACGGCTACGGCATATCCGCGAGGAAAAAGGTCTCAACCAGATTGACGTTGGTGAGGCCGTGGGGATCAGCCGTTCTTATCTTTCCGACATCGAGGCCGGAAAAAAGGATGGAAGCATCAAGACGATCACCGCCTTAGCGCAGTATTACGATGTTTCCCTGGACTACCTTGCGGGCTTTCCGGTTCCTGCAATCCAGAGTGCCGAGGATGCTGCTCATGATGACTTTGAGCGGATCCTTCTCAAGATATGGCGCGCGATGAACGAGGAAGAGCGTATGGGTCTGATGGCGCTTCTCAAGGCCAGAATTGATACCAATGCAGCCTGACCCATCTCCCAGTGCCCGTAGGTCTTTCGCTGCATTTCCGCCCATTGTTTCCCTTTCGTTCTCAAGAGAGAGTAGCAGAGCAAGGGAAGTTATTGTTATGCAGAATATGGATATAGGTTATTATAAAAATATTTAAGGGCATCCACAATGTCAGAAAAAGAAGATATTGAAAAGCTAAAGGAACAAGTAAATAAACTTCAAATGCAATGTCAAAATACATCTATATCCTTATCAATTGCCTTAATACAGTTAGCTGAAATAACAACACATTTAGGGTACAAATCTATACCAATGCCAGAAAACGGATATTCTGCCAGAGAAATTATTTCAGAAGGGCGAAAAGTAGTAGATCGCCTCAAAGATTTTTCCGGAGAATCTAATGAACCAAGCTGAAGATTTAAAACGAAGGTTCTCTGCCATTTGGGAGGAAAACGAGAAACCATCGCCGCGGATTGATCTTGCTGCCCGCGACGGAGACGGGCATGGTAAAGACATGGAAGCACGCGTTGCAAAACTGGAAGCACTTGCAGAAAATACCAAGGATTCCCTCAAGGATCTACGGTCGGATTTGCGCGACCTTCGATCTGATATAAAAGATCTCCGGAAAGATGGACTTTCGGCGGTTAAATGGCTCTTGGGGCTGGGCGCCACAGCCACTATTGCGATCGGTGGTTTAGTCCTTCGAATTCTCATGACTATGCCGAACCATTAACCTCACCCTGCTCCGACAGGGTTTTCTTTCGCCTACTTCTCTATCTCCGGCACGTCCCCCACGCTCTCAAGGATCTCCGGCTCGCCATAGTCCCCGGCATCCTCATCCACTTCCATACGGACCAAGATTGCTCCGGCCATAGACGTGCCGCCTGCAGCGACCTTATCGGTCTTGCGCCTGCCCTCCTCGACTGACCGGCACACGATAGGCGTGCCTGACTCAAGCTGGGCACCACCCCGTTTGGGCTTTCCCCAGATATACGGCTGAAAGATGATTCGTTCGGTAGCGGCCATCGATCTCTCCTCTGATTATGTTCATATTGTGTTCTGCCATCAACAAGGGAAGTGAATTCGGCATGAGTAATATTTGTCTCCTTAAGAGACTTTTTCCTTGACTAAGTTCGTCTCTTTAGGAGACTTTAAGCCCATCACCTGCAGACGGAACGACTGAACCCACGGAAATCCCGTGGCCGATATACCTCCTGACGCTGGTGAGACACTCATTCTGAGTCGGGAGAGGCTTATATGTCAGGACGACACGGACGGATCGAGGGTGCGCGATTTCACTTTCGCCTACCGCCAGACCTCAAGCGGTGGCTTGAGGACCGCGCGGCAGGTCGGGTCCGGACCATGACTACTGAGCTGGTCGATATTCTTGAAAAACACGCAGCGCTGAGAAGGGTGTGCGAAACGAGCACACCCTTGGCGGGAAACGAACCAGCCCTGCTGATGCTTCCCCTGCCCTCTGCCATGAAGGAGGTGCGGCATGAGCAACGTCACGATCAATGGCAGGCCGGTATCCATTCTGGAATATCGCGGGCAGCGCGTTATCACCTTCGCATGGTTGATGCCCTGCACCAACGGGCCGAGGACACGGCAGGACGTAATTTCCGCGCCAACCGAAAACGCTTCATCGAAGGCACGGATTTCTTCTCCGTTTGCGCCGACGAAATTCGTCGGTACAAAATTATGGAGATTTCCGCCAAAGCGCGCGGCGAAATCATCCTGCTGACCGAAAGCGGTTACCTGATGCTGGTGAAGTCCTTCACTGATGACCTGGCATGGACGGTGCAGCGCGAACTGGTCACCGGCTACTTCCGCGTGCCCCGGCAGCCGGAGCTGCCACGCAATACGCTGGCCACCATGGAACCGACCGAACTGAACGCCCGCATCGGCGCATGTCGCAGGCTTCGCGCCAGTGGGGCAAGTCAGCCGGGGCGTGGGCATGGATGAAAGCGGGGCTGCCCCGACCGCCGCGGGAACTGCTCAGCACAGCCGAGAATGCGGTGCTGGATACCGTGGACAGCACCAAGCCCGTACCGCCGGTGCAGCGCCGGATCATGATTATCGAGGATGTGCAGGGCGGGTCGGTCCCTACCCCGTTCCCCTGAGCCGTCCACCCTGAACAAGTAATAAATCCTGATTGGCTACCATTACCAGCCTGACACAAGTATTCAAGGAAATCGAAAAATGTCCGAAACTCTCTCACGCCCGAAGTGCGTTCAGACGCCTGCGCCCGCCTTTGTTGTGGAGGATCAGATTGATCGGGTTCTGGAGCAGGCTGCGGCTCCGGTTCAGCCTCCGGTTGATCTGCCTGCTTTTGCCACCCCGACCCAGATCGGGCGGCGGTTGGCCACGGTGCGTCATATCCTCGATGAGCTGGAAAAGACAGAAGGTTGCAGGGGAGCCTCATTTAGCCGCTATGACAGGGAGCGCGACGCTCTCGTCGACCTTATGTCCACGAAGCAGCCCAACAACCTGCATGACGTGGCTGCCATCCTGAGCGCCATGATTGACCCTTTGGGAATGCTGGAGGGCTTCAACCTCAGCCGCGAGGATATCGACAAATATACGACGCAGTTACAGCGCGGCGTCTGCGGTACGCTGAAGCATCTCATTGCCCTCGGTATCAATGTCGATGCGCTGGCGCCGGTGGACCCTTTTTATGAAATCCAGCGCATCCTCGGCACCGAAGCCGAAGCCACGCCATCGGCCCTGCGCGATCTGGCCGATACGATGGAGCGGCAGTTTGTCGAGATCGGAAATGTCCCCGATGACGAGTGGCCTTTCGATAACGGCCCGCAGGTTCTCATAGACTATTGGGGCAATGTGGCTGCGACACAGAAGCAGACCGTCCATTCGGCTGAAGATGTGGTCAGCCTAGCGCGTATTGCCCGCACGATCGAAAATTCCACTGCTGAAGGCGACGAATGCCCCGCTTTGGACAACATCCACCGCATGCTGGTTTCGGCCATTCTGGATGGGCACCTGCCCTCCCCGGCTGGCCGGGATGCGTCGATCATAGCGAAGGCGACGGCGGCCACGGCGTTCGGACGACATGTTGACGCAGCATATGCCCAAGCCCCGAATACCAAAGCCAGCAATGAAGCGATGGATAAACTGTTTGGGGAACTGGATCACAAGATCAACGATCTCATGCTCTGCAAACCCACCACGCTACAGGGCTTCGCCGCGATGGCGCAGGCGATCATCGAGGACGACGGTGGTCTGCGCCATGGCGGTGAAATGGAAGGCGATCCCGACAATCTGGTCGCCCTTGCCCGCCATCTGGCTGCCGTTGCCCCGCAGTCGGGGATAAGCCCGGACGTTGCCTGATCAATGACTGCAATCGCTTCTGCGCGATCGAAGCGCTCTATAATCGGCGCGTGGAAGCTGCACATACGGCTGAGGAAGACAAAGCGGCAGATGCAGCAAATGCTCCGCTTGATGCTGAACGCGTTGCCTTGATGAAACGGATTACAGCGCGTGAAGCCCGCACGCTGGCGGGGAACGCTGCCCGAGCGCGTGCCCTGTCCCTGTTTGCATCTGACCTTCTCGAACATTCTGATGGACGGGACTTGGCTGAAAACATGCTGGCCGCCCTCGCCCGCGATACGCTGGCCATGGGAGCCGCGGCATGAGTGATGATCTCGACAATATCTCGATCACGCCCCGTGGCATGGGTGCACTGATTGCGGAACTAGGAGCGGCGGATAACGAAGCCGCATTCTGCCTGCGCCTGCAGGGCCACCTGCTAAGCATGGTCCGCAGCTACACACAGCAGGGCTACTCGGATAAAGAAATCGTCGGGTTCGTGCGGCAGATCGCCGATGGCGCTACCTTCCGCCGCGATGAACTGCGGTCGATTGCCAACATCCATCACACGTCGGGCCATGCGTAATGTCTGCCCGCAAGCTCAACCGTCGCTACATGCCGCAGGACGATGCCCTGATCCGCTCCATGCGGGCGGAAGGCCGGACCTGGACGGATATCGGCAGGGTGTTCGGCGTGCATGGCACCTCCATTCACCAGCGCCTGATCCGCGTGTTGCAGGAAGACGACCCGCACCCCGATGCCGAAGGCCTGCGCGAAGCAGCACGCCGCAGGCAGGCAGCACAGCGGGAAGCCACCCCGCCCCGGCAGCCCCTCACCCTCCGCACGCGTGATGGCGCGTTCAGTATCGCGGCCCTGCAGATGCTCCACCACCAGCAGGCGGCAACAGCAGGCCATATCCGCGCCACCATGCAGGAAATCACGGCATGGGCCCGCACCAACAGGTTGCCGCCCGCCTGCCGGGGCACGCTGACCCATATCAACGCATGGCGTGTGCGGGAAGGACTGCCGCCCTTCATGCTCCAGCAGGAGAAAATATCGTGACTGACCTTAGCATGGGCGATGAAGTGCCCCGCCCCGAATTCGAACCCGAGCCACATGCCTATGATCGCAAGGCACGCAACATCCCCATGACCGAACCCACGATCGCACAATCACTCCGCATGCTGGCCCGGTGCTGGGCCACACTGCACCCAAGCGCCACCATTGAGGAACGGCAATACCTCGCAGCACTCGTGGCTACGGAAATAGCAGGGCGATAGCGGCATGGACACCATCCCCCAGATCACGCAGCGGGTGCGTCTGGCCGATGTCGCGCGGATCACCACCCTTTCCACCCGTCAGGTCCAGAAACTGGCTGCAGCCGGACAGATACCGGGCGCGGCCAAGTTCGGCCGGATCTGGACGTTCGACCCCATCAAGATCCACGCATGGATCAATAATCAGGAGGCCAGCGTTTGTCAGGCCGCACCAACGCCAACATCTACCTTCGGGGTAAAACATATTGGGGGCGGGTCCAGATTGCCGGCCGCGAGCATAGAAGCAGCCTACGCACGACTGACCCGCGGGAAGCGCGCCGAAGGCTCAGGCAATGGAAGACGGAACTCGAACGCGAGGCGGTAACGGGCGACAGCGACCAGCTTTTTGAGGAAGCCGTCATCCGCTGGATTACCGAAGTGCTGGAAACCTCGGTCAAGGCCCAGACCATGCGACGTTACACCATCTCCATCCGTAGTCTGGAAGGAACATTCAAGGGCGTCCGTGTACGCGACATTACCACCCGCCTGATCTCCAATTTCGTATCGGGCCGGTCGGGCAGCGTGACCAACGCCACGATTCGCCGGGATCTGACCGCCTTGTCCCGCCTGCTGTCGGCCTGCGTGGCGTGGGGCTGGATCACCAGCAATCCCGCCCTGTCCTTTGACCGTACGATCATCCGCGAACGGCGCGACCCGATTACACCGCCCTGCCCCGATTCGGTGGCGCGCATCAAAGCCGCCTGCCCGCCGGGAATGGCCGCGATTCTCAACCTGCTGGAACAGACCGGCATGCGGGAGAATGAAGCCGTGAACCTGACGGCTGACAATGTTGATCATGGCCGCCAGCAAATCCGACTGCTTCGCACCAAGACGAGTCGGCCCCGCACGATCGCATGGGTCACGCCTGGCGGAAACGCCACAGCACTACTGGAACAGACACCTCGCAGCGGCTTCCTGTTCCCGAACCGTGACGGCCAGCCTTACCGCAACGCGGCCTCGAACTACGGGCAGGTCATGCGCCGGGTCGCGGCACGCTGTGAGGTCAAGGGGATTCCCTTCACCCGCTTCCGCATCCATGACCTCCGCCACGCCTTTGCCATCCGCTGGCTCAAGGCAGGTGGAGACATCTACCGTCTGAGCCGCCATCTGGGCCACACATCGGTCAAGACGACTGAAATCTATCTGTCCGCCCTGACGGCGGATGAACTGGACCGGGTACTGCATGTCGGCACAAAAGACGGCACAGAAGCCCCATGAATGTAGCGGTTTTTGTGCGGAGTAACATCTAGACGGCGGCGGATTACCTAGCTAAACAGACGATATGGAGAGGTGGCCGAGCGGTTGAAGGCAGCGGTCTTGAAAACCGCCGTGCGTGTGAGCGTACCGTGGGTTCGAATCCCACCCTCTCCGCCATCCCCTTCCCTGTCTGCTTCCTGGCTTTTTCATCCGCATTGATGCTGTCATATGCCGAATGGAAAATGAATATATTGTAGCAATTGGCTGCATAAGCAGAAATGTGACTGGGTGAATTTCGAAATTCGAAGTTCTTGAAAACAACAGCTTTATAAAAACAGTCAAAACATCTGGGGCGGCGTCTCTTTACGCAGGCGACGATTCCTGAAGCTTTTTGGAAAAAGCTTCACCAAAACTTCTTTAATATTTAAATACCATCTTAAATATATTACTTAAGTAATACTTGAAAGTGAAATTCTTCACCAAAAAAAAGCATCCGACCTCTATGGCCGGATGCTTTCCCGATTACGCATTCCATGGCTTCTTTCCAGCAATGCGAAAAGAAGCTCATGCGTCAGACCGCGCGGCGGTTGCTTC
>NZ_BAIO01000019.1 GCF_000613305.1 Komagataeibacter kakiaceti JCM 25156 | reverse complement strand
CGCGCATTGCGCTGGGCAGCGCGCCGGATGCCGCAAGCTTGAGGAATCCCTGCATGGCGTCCTGTCGGTCCTGCAACACAAACGCTCCCCCGGTTTTGCCGATATTGTGTGACCTGATCGCGGTGCCCGGAATCGATGGAACCATCTGATCCCGCACGATGCCCGGCGGGTACGAGAAAAACAAAAAGACGTATCATTCACGAATACGAGATCATGAAATCATTATAAAACAGTTATTTAGCATGAATATTCAGGATTGTATGTCAGTATCCTGTTTTTTGTATGCTCCTGTCTTCGCCAGATAATGGCGTATCGTATAATTTGTCCTGTTTGTACCACATAATATAAGCATACAATATTTTGCTTACCCGTAATCCCGTGTCACGTTCGCCTCGGCAACGCGGTCAGTCCCGGCTCCCTGCCGGAGACCGCAGCACACGGGAGAGATACCATGCCGAAAGTTGAACACGCTCCGCATAAAGATGGCGACTGCTTCGTTAACTATGAAAACAAGGTCTTCGAGGACGTCAAAGCCCAGCCCGGCGAAAAAGCCCTCATCACCTTCCACACCGTCGCCAATGAAGGCTCGGTCGGGTTCGTCAACCTGCTGCAGGCCACGCGCCTGATCCGCAAGGGCTTCGAGACGTCGGTGCTGCTGTACGGACCGGGTGTCACCCTTGGTGTGCAGCGCGGCTTTCCCCGTCTGGGCGACGAAGCCTTTCCGGGGCACATGAACTGCAACAGGCAGATCGCGAAAATCCTTGAGGAAGGCGGAAAGGTCTATGCCTGCCGCTTCGCGCTCCAGGCTCTCTACGGCTACGGCGAGCAGAACCTGATCCCCGGCATCACGCCGATCAATCCCCAGGACGTGCTGGACATCATCCTGCTGGCCCGTCGCGACAACGCCTTCATCCTCAATACCTGGACCCTCTGAAGGCCGAAGGGAGGACCGCAAGCCATGTCCCGTATCGTTCGCGCCGCAGCCATCCAGATCAGTCCCGTCCTTGGTGACGATGGTCTGGGGACTGCCCGGAAAGTCTGCCAGGCCATCCGCGAGGCCGCCGAAAAAGGCGTGAAACTCGCGGTCTTTCCCGAAACCTTTGTGCCGTACTACCCCTATTTCTCGTTCATCCAGCCGGCTTTCCGCTTCGGTGGGGAGCATCTGGAACTCTACGAGCGCGCCGTCGTCATTCCCGGTCCGGTCACCGACATGGTGGCAGAGGCCGCGCGCCAGACCGGCATGGTCGTGGTGCTGGGCGTGAACGAGCGCGATTTCGGCACGCTCTACAACACCCAGATCATCTTCGATGCGACAGGTGAAATCCTGCTCAAACGCCGCAAGATCACGCCGACCTACCATGAACGCATGGTCTGGGGGCAGGGCGATGGTTCCGGTCTGAAAGTGGTAGAGAGTGCGGCCGGTCGCATTGGCGCGCTGGCCTGCTGGGAGCATTACAACCCGCTCGCCCGCTACGCGCTGATGACCCAGCACGAGGAAATCCATTGCGCCCAGTTCCCCGGCTCGCTGGTAGGCAGATCTTTGCCGACCAGATGGAAGTCACGATCCGGCATCACGCGCTGGAATCCGGCTGCTTTGTGGTGAACGCCACGGGTTGGCTTACCGAAGAGCAGATCAAGGAAATAGCAGGCGACCCTGCGCTGGAAGGGCCGCTGCGGGGTGGATGCTTCACGGCGATCGTCTCGCCTGAAGGGAAGCTGCTCGGCACGCCGCTGACGGAAGGCGAGGGGATGGTGATTGCTGATCTCGACTTCGCCTGATTACCAAGCGCAAGCGGATGATGGATTCCGTAGGGCATTATGCACGGCCCGAACTGCTCAGCCTGCTTCAGGACCGGCGGCCCGCCCGCACCGTTCATTACGTTGGGGAAGCCAATCCGGTTCCCACATCTACCGATGAGGCTGCGTCATGACCATTCCGACGCTCGGTACACTTTCTGGTCGCAAGCTCGTTACAGATCTACAGTCCTTCGGACTACAGATCGGTGAGCAGACCGGCGGCATTGCCCGCAAGGGAGGCGCCGGTCCTTCGGATCACAAGACGATTACCATTGCAGGCCAGACCGTCATGGTCCCGGTCTATACATCTGGCGCGCGGCGTTCCCCGTTTCAGGCCAGCCCGCCGGACCAGCACGGGGCCAGCACGCTGCTGCGCGATGGGCAGACACTGGGCACGATCCATTTTCCAGCCGCCCCGCGCTTTTATGGCCTGAGCACGGCGGATGGCATTCCGTACTGGAAGATCGCCCTGCTGCATGGGCGCGATACGCTGGCGACCACGGTGCACCAGACGTGCATCCGCTATGCCGACCGGCGCACGTCCTGCCAGTTCTGCGCCATCGGCCAGTCGCTGGAGGCCGACCGCACCATTGCCTACAAGACGCCAGCACAACTGGCCGAGGTCGCCAAGGCCGCCATGGAACTCGACGGCGTGCGCGACATGGTATTGACCACCGGCACGCCCAACGTCATTGATCGGGGTGCAGCCGTGCTGGCGGAATCAGCCCGTGCCATTCGGGCGGCTGTGGATCTGCCGCTTCAGGTCCAGTGCGAGCCGCCGCGTGACCACGGATGGTTCCAGCGCCTGCGCGACGCCGGGGCCGACAGCCTGGGCATGCATCTCGAAGCCGCAACACAGGCGGTGCGCGAGAAGATCATGCCCGGCAAGGCCACGGTCAGTGTTGATCGCTATATGGATGCTTTCGCCAGCGCCGTGCCGATCTTCGGGCGCGGACAGGTCAATACCTATATTCTGGCGGGCCTTGGTGACAGTGCGGGGGATATTCTGACGCTGGCCGAGCGCCTGATTGCGCTCGGGGTCTATCCCTTCGTGGTGCCGTTCGTGCCGATTTCCGGCACGCCGCTGGAAAACCATGCGCCGCCTTCGGCCGATTTCATGAAGTCCGTGCTCGCACCACTCGGCGGATGCTGCGCGCGGCGAACATGAAATCCACCGACATCCGCGCCGGGTGTGGCCGGTGTGGCGCCTGTTCCTCGCTTTCGGTGTACGAATAATGACAGCGATCCTCGAAGGCGTGGACGACCGCCCGTTCATCCCCACGGAATATGTCGTGCGGCTGGCCCGCACGCCGTGGGAGCGCGCAGGCTACCACGCGCTGCGCCGCGACGTGTTCTGCACCGAACAGCAGGTGTTTTCGGATGATGACCGGGACGCAATCGACGCGGTTGCCATTCCCATCATTGCGGCGTGCTGCATGGCGGGCATGCCGGACCGGGTGGTGGGCGCGGTGCGCATCCATGAAGCCGAACCCGGCGTCTGGCGCGGCTCCCGTCTGGCCGTCCATGAAGACCACCGCAAACTGGGACGGATCGGGGCAGAACTCATCCGCATGGCGGTCAGCACGGCACACGGGCTTGGGGCCACGCGTTTCCTGGCCCAGGTACAGGAACAGAACGTGCTGTTCTTCCGCCGCCTACACTGGAAAAGCCTCGGGAGCATTACCCTGCACGGCCTGCCGCATCACGACATGCAGGCCGACCTGTCACGCTATCCGGCCCATGGTCATGACCAGACATGGCTGCTGCGGCCGCAGCCTCGTAATCGGCAGGTAGCATGATGGCACACGAACTGACCACCATGCTGGGCCGCCTGCGCACGGGGCGCGCGCTTGCGGGCAAACAGGATATTGCCGAAACCGTCGCAATTCTTGGTCGTGATACAGGCGATGGTATCCGCCTTGGCGATGACTGCGCCGCCATACCGGATGACGATGGCTATCTCCTGCTGGCCAGCGAAGGGTTTCAGGACAGCTTTGTCCGCTCAATGCCATGGTTTGCCGGGTATTGCGGCGTGATGGTCAATATCAGTGACATCGCGGCCATGGGTGGTCGCCCTGTGGCTGTGGTGGATGCGTTGTGGAGCGATACGTCCGAGGCGGCCGCGTCCATTCTGACCGGTCTGCATGAAGGTGCGCGCACCTATGGCGTGCCGGTTGTCGGCGGCCATACCAACATGCGCAGCACCCATAATTCCCTGTCAGTGGCGATCCTTGGCCGTGCCCGTCATCTGCTGACCAGCTTCGATGCCCGACCGGGCGAAGTCCTGATCGCCGCCATCGACCTGCGCGGCCGCTGGCACGACCCGCACCCGTTCTGGGATGCCAGTTCCGCACTGTGTCATACTGAGGGGGCGGCACGCCTTCGAGATGATCTCGATCTCTTGCCCGGCATTGCCGAGGACGGCCTGAGCCGCGCCGCCAAGGACATCAGCATGGCCGGACTGCTGGGCACCGCGCTCATGCTGGCCGAATGTTCGGGTATCGGCATGACCATCACGCTCGATGACATTCCACGTCCCGACGATGCACCAATGGAACGCTGGCTGTCCGCATTCCCCAGCTATGGCTATCTGCTGACAGCCCGGCCCGAGGATGCCCGGGCGATTATCGCACGTTTTCAGGCACGCGGGATCACTGCCGCCATCATCGGACAGTGCGATATGACACGACGCCTTGATATCATATGGGACGGGGAGAAAGAAACTTTCTGGGATCTCGCCCGGATGCCGCTCATGGGATTTGCGCCATGAGTCTGTCCATTGGTATCCTGACCCATTCGACCAATCCGCGCGGCGGTGTGGTGCACGGCATGGCGTTGGCGGAAGCCTGTGTGACGCGGGCCATGACACAACGCTGATCGCGCCGGACGTGACAGGATCTGGTTTCTTCCGCACGCCCCGCTGCGCCACACACTGCATCCCGGCCGCGCCCGAGACCGACCTTCCGACGTTGGTGGAGCGCCGCATTGGCGAGATCAGGGACGCCCTGCGCGGGCAGCATTTTGACGTGCTGCACGCACAGGACCCGATCAGCGCCAATGCACTGGCCGAACTGGTGGAGGAGGGGCGGATACCGGGCTTTGCCCGCACGGTCCATCATCTTGACCATTTCACCCATCCGGTCCTTGCCGCGCGGCAGGAACGGGGGATCAGGGCGGCGGCCGAACTGTTTACCGTCAGCACAATGTGGGAAGATGTCCTGCGCAACGACCATGGCCGCGAAGCCCCGGTCGTGGGCAACGGGGTTGATCCCGTGCGCTTTTCGCCCCTGCCTGCGGTGCGGGATGCGTCACTACGGGCGCTGTATCATCTGCCTGCCGATCAGCACCTGATCCTGTCCGTGGGTGGGATCGAGCGGCGCAAGAACACGCTGCAATTGCTCGACGCATTTCTGGCCCTTTGCCGCGAACAGCCTGATGTGCATCTGGTTGTGGCGGGCGGGGCCTCGCTGCTGGATCATTCTGCCTATCGCACCCGGTTCATGGCGCGTCTGCGCGAAAGCGGTGCGGCCGATCATGTCACCATAACCGGACCGATTGCGGATGAAGACATGCTTCATTCTACCGACAGGCGGACGTGCTGGCCTATCCATCCGTAACCGAAGGGTTCGGGTTGTGCCCGCTGGAAGCCCTGGCCTGCGGCACGCCTGTTATTGTGCCGGAGATCGCCCCCTTTACCGGGCACCTTTCACAAGCGGACGCGCTGTGGTGCGACCTGACGCGCCCCGACACCCTGTTGCTGGCCTTGCGTGACGCGCTGAGCGGCAAAAGCCGCGACCATTTCCGGCTCAGCGGCCCCGCAACGGCCCGCCGTTTCGACTGGCGCGACGTCGCCGGTCGTCATCTCCCCGCGTACCGGCGTCTGGCGGCCCTGCCACGCACCGATACCCCTGTTTCCGGAGCTTTCTCACCATGCCCGAAATGACCTTTCGTGTGTGCTGGCCCGATGGGAAGGAGACTGACTGTTACTCCCCGTCGCTGGTCATAAGGGACCACTTCACGCCCGGTCAGGATTATCCGGTCCGGGAGTTTCTTGAAAAGGCGGACACCGCCCTGACGGACGCCAGCGAGCGGGTTCGCGCCCGCTACGGCTTCCCATGCAGCCGCGCCCTTGGCCAGCTTCAGGCCATAAGGCAGGCCGGTGCGCCTTTTCTGAACCAGTCCGATGCGCAGGTGCGCGTCCTGTCTTTCAGTTATTGAGACGAAAAGAACGACCATGACACAGAACGAGAAAAGCATCCCCGTCATCATCGTGGGCGGTGGACAGGCCGGGCTCTCCATGAGCTGGTATCTCTGTCGCGAGAAGGTGGAGCACATTGTCTTTGAAGCAAAGACCGCCTGTCATTCGTGGGATGATGAACGCTGGGACAATTTCTGCCTGGTCACACCGAACTGGCAGTGCGAACTTCCCGGTCATCCCTACAAGGGGAAAGACCCGCACGGCTTCATGGTGAAGCAGGAAATCATCGACTACGTGAAGGGCTTCGTGGACTCCTTCAGCCCGCCCCTGCGCGAGCATACGGCCGTTACCTCCATTACGCGCCATGAGGGTGGTGGCTATCGCGTGGTGGCGGCCGGCGAGACCTGGCACGCAAAGCATGTGGTCATTGCATCGGGCGCGTATCAGGATGCGGTGATTCCCGGTTACGCCAGCGCGATTGACCCCGCCATCCATCAGGTTCATTCGCAGGATTACCGCAATGCGGCCCAGTTGCCGGAAGGGGCTGTGCTGGTCGTGGGCAGCGGCCAGTCCGGCGCGCAGATTGTCGAGGACCTGTTCCTTGAAAAACGCAAGGTCCATCTGTGTGTCGGGTCCGCCCCGCGCGTCTCGCGCTTCTACCGTGGCCGCGATGTTGTGGACTGGCTTGCGGATATGCACTTCTACGACCTGACGGTGGATAATCACCCCCTGCGTGACGGTGCACGTGACAAGACCAATCATTACGTCACGGGCCGAAATGGCGGGCATGACCTTGATCTGCGCCTCTTTGCAAAGGAGGGCGTGGGGCTACACGGCACACTGGAGACCATCCGTGATGAAGTGGCGCACTTCGCACCGGATCTTGCGGAAAACCTTGATGATGCGGACAGGACCAATGCCGACATCAAGAAATCCATTGACGCCTACATCGCCCGTGAAGGGATCAGTGCGCCAGTCGAAGCGCCCTATGTGCCCGTCTGGCAACCCGATGGCAGCAACACGCCGCTGGACTTGAAGGCCGCCGGGATCACATCGATCCTCTGGTGCATTGGTTTCCGCCCGAACTATCGCTGGATCGACGTGCCGGTTTTCAATGGGGCGGGCAAGCCGGTCTGGCATCGCGGCGTGACCGACGCGCCGGGGTTCTACTTTCTTGGCCTGCCGTGGCTGCACACATGGGGATCGGGGCGGTTCTCCGGCGTGTCGCGCGATGCCGCGTGGCTGGCCAGCCAGATCACCGGCAAAGACGTTCCCGTAGCCTGAGCGGAGGTAAGCGCCATGCTTCCATGGACCACATATGAAGCGATGTATGACGCGGCCCTGAACCAGCCAGAACAGTTCTGGCTGGAAGCGGCACGGCGCGTGACATGGAAGCAGGCGCCCGGGACAGCATGCCGGGCGCGGGCGGATGGCTGGCATGACTGGTTTCCCGGCGCCACGCTCAACACCTGCCACAATGCCGTGGACCGGCATGTAGAAAACGGGCGCGGCGCACAGACCGCTTGATCTGGCATTCCTGCGCCACGAAGGAACGCCAGATCGTAACCTACCGGGAACTACAGGGCAGGGTGGCCGGGTTTGCCGGTGGCCTGCGCGCGCTGGGGGTAGGGCAGGGCGACCGCGTGCTGATCGCCATGCCGACCATGATCGAGACCGCCATCGCCATGCTGGCCTGCGCGCGGATCGGGGCCGTACATGTGGTGGTGTTTGCCGGTTACGCCGGGCCTGAACTGGCGCGCAGGATTGATGATGTGGCCCCGAAAGTCATCATCATCGCCAGTTGCAGCTTTCAGGGGCAGACGGCCATTCCATCCGCGCCCGCCCTGCACGGCGCGCTGGCTCAGGCCACGCACAGGCCAAAAGCCTGCGTCATCGTGCAACGCGCGGCCTGTCCCGCATCGCTTCTGCCTGTGCGGGATCATGATTTTCATGTGCTGGAACGCTCCGCGCCAGCGGATCCGGTCATACTGCGCTCGGAAGACCCATTATATATTCTGCATACATCCGGAACCACAGGCCATGCGAAGGGAATCGTGCGGGACAATGGTGGCCATGCCGTGGCCCTCGCCCTGTCCATGGACCTGATCTATGGCTGCAAACCCGGCGATACCTTCTTTACCACATCGGATCTCGGTTGGGTCGTCGGACATTCCTATGGTGTTTACGCACCGCTGATCAGCGGTTGCACCAGCGTGATCGTGGAAGGGGGCGTATCCGCGTCTGCCATCCGCACGCTCTGTCATGAGCACGCGGTGAAATGCCTGTTCACCACGCCACCCAGATGCGGCTCATGCGGCAGGAAAGCCGCAATCCATCCGGGGCGATCCTGCCCGCGCTGGCCCGCATCTTCGTGGCCGGGGAGTATGCTGATCCCACCTTGCTGGACTGGGCGCGGTCGTATTTCCGCAGGCCCGTGGTCAATCACTGGTGGCAGACGGAAACCGGATGGAGCGTTACCGCCCATTTCTTCGGCCTGCCCGAACGTGAGCCGGTCTCGCTCATGAACGACATCGGGCGGCCCGCGCCGGGATTCTGCCCGGCCATCGTGCCCTCCATGCCGGGTGAACAGTGCGGGGAGATTGTCCTTTCTCTGCCGCTGCCACCCGGCTGCCTGGCTGGTGTATGGAAGGATGGAGCGATCCGTGTTCCTGCCGCCTATCTTGATGAAACGAACCGGTATTATCGCACCTTCGACGAAGGCATGATCGAGGCCAGCCGCGCCGTGCATATGCTCGGGCGTTCCGATGATGTCATCAAGGTCGCAGGCCGGCGGATTTCGGGTGTGCAGATTGAAAAGATCATCGCCACCCATCCTGCCGTTCATGCCTGCGCCGTGGTGGCGATCACTGACACATTGAGAGGGCAGCGGCCGGTCGCCTATGTGGTTCCTGATGCCGGGGTGGAACACGCGCCTTCTCCCGATGAGATCATCGGGCGGGTCAATGAAGTGCTCGGGCGATGGGTTGGCCTGAAGGAAGTCCGCTTTGTCAAACACCTTCCTACAACCGTATCTGGAAAGATTACGCGGAAGCGTTTACCGGTTTCCTGACAGTATCAGTGCAGATTTTAAAAAAACGGCGGTACCCCGAAATTTTTACTGTCTTTCATCAATATTCATACCTTATCGCCGCAGTGGCCGCATCCGGAGCGCCTGCCGTTTACGTTGCCAGATCATCACCCCCCGCCGCGACATCCTGTTTTCGCATTATAGGCGGCTTTTTTGCTCGTAGGCCGGACGTGCCGTTTCAGCCTGTTCCCTGGCATCAGCTTCCAGCCAGGCGCAGGCTGCGTCCAGCTTCGCTTTCAGCGTTTCCCGTCGGGCGAGTTCTTCTGACAGTGCCTTGATCCGGTCATAGCGCACTGAACGGTATTTCGAGGCATCGGCATCGATTTTCGTGCCGTCGATCAACACCACGCCCAGGCGTACCCGCGATCGCAGACGACATAGATCGGTGGGTGTGGCAGATCGTCAAGCAGGGCGTAGGCACACGGTAATTCGTGCGCTTGGCAGGGCGCGGCATTCTGATGGCGCCAGAAAATCGCGGAGATCGTCCGCCGAAGATTCCTCGGCGGGGTCTTGCCCTTGGGGCGGACTTCCTCGATCAGCGGCTCCCATACAGACCAGGCCTGATCAGAAAAGACAGACCGCATCGTGCTCATCATAAACAGCCATGCAGTCCGTTCTGTCATTCAAGGCCTGACAGGCCCTGGAACCAATCTGGCGACTTTCATGAATATATTGGTCCGGGCATGGCTCATGCCGGAATATGGGTTCCGGTATTTGCCCGCTCCGCGCCGGGCTTACCATCGGCATGTTGTCCGGTTGCATCCTGTGTCATAATCATTTCATCCTGTTTTCTTACGCCGGGGTAAAGGAGAGATGGCCTGACATACGCGCCTACCATCGTCTGGTTTCGCAATGATTTCCGCCTTGCCGATAATCGCGCATTGCTGGAAGCGGAAAAGCGACAGAAGCCAATACTATGTGTCGTGATTCTGGATGAGGCACACCTGCCCGGCGCGGCCGCGCGGTGGTGGCTGGATCGGGCCATCCGTTCGCTTGATGGCGACCTGCGCAAGATGGGCGGAAGCCTGCATGTTTTTCGTGGCCCCGCAGGTCAGGTGCTGGCGGAAATCATAAGGCGGACCGGTGCGGATACGGTTGTATGGAACCGCCGTTACGACCTGCAGGGGCGTGAGACGGATACAGCCATCAAGGCTGGGCTCAGAACACAGGGGATTGCCGTCCACAGCTTTCCCAGCGGGCTGCTGCATGAACCATGGTGCATCCGCACGCGCGCAGGCGGGCAATATAAAATCTTTACCGCCTTCTGGCGCGGCATGCGGGAGACGCATCCAACGTCTTTTCCGCCAGCGCCCGCGCCCGAAAAACTGGCCTTTGCCCCGTTCACGTCCCAACCTGCCGGACTGCTCCCGCCACAGGGGGATTACGGCCTTCTCCCCACCCGGCCCGACTGGACCGGTGGGTTGCAAGAAATGTGGATGCCTGGAGAAGGGAACGCGCACAACCGTTTCGCCCATTTTATGCGCGACGGATTGGGCACTTATGCAGCCACGCGGGATTTCCCTGCGAAGAACGCAAGTTCACGCCTGTCCCCCTTCCTGCGTTTTGGCCATGTCACTGCCACGCAAATATGGCATGGTGCTGCGGCACAGGGTTTTCCCGAACGGTTCCTTATGGAGCTCGCATGGCGGGATTTCGCATGGTCGCTGCTGTTTTCCACCCCGGATATGGCGACGCGAAACCTGCGGCCCGAATTTGACGCCATGCCGTGGCGTGACGATCCTGCCGGGCTTGCGCGGTGGCAACAGGGCCAGACGGGGTATCCACTGGTGGATGCCGGCATGCGGGAACTGTGGCGTACAGGCTGGATGCATAACCGCGTGCGCATGGTTGTCGCGTCCTTTCTTGTAAAGCACCTGTTGATTGACTGGCGGCAGGGGGAACAGTGGTTCGCGGATACACTGGTTGATCATGATCCGGCCAGCAACCCGATGAACTGGCAGTGGAGTGCCGGAACCGGCGTGGATGCCGCGCCCTATTTCCGCATCATGAACCCGGTGCTTCAATCCCGGAAATTCGACCCGGGTGGGGCTTACATCCGTCGCTGGGTGCCTGAACTCGCCCACCTATCCGATGAGGCCATTCATGCGCCATGGGAAAGCGAAACCCCGCGTGGCTATCCGGCACCGATCGTGGACCACCGACTGGCGCGCGAACGGGCCCTGAATGCATGGAAAACGATGGGCAATACCGCAGCATACGGTAAAGGGATGAGCTGAGCGCAGCAGGTTGCGTTCTTTACTATCAGGCCATTGGATAAAGAGATCCCGCGTCGGCCTGTTCGTAGCGCAGGCATTCCACAGCGTATCCAGCACATAACAGGGCATAGTCATCTGTTCAGGGAAAGTCCGGACAGGTTCAGGAAAACCTGAAGCAACGGGAGACCGTGCCGCGTGAGGGGACCGAGCAGGCAGATTCTGGTCGAGCCTTCATGCGCATAAGCCAGAGCGGAAGCAAAGGTGCGATGATATGGTTTTGAATGCCGTAATTAGCGCCATGCATTACTATCAGGGCAAGAAGAAAACTGGTTTGCGCAATGGGAAACGATGATGAACTGGCCTGAACAGCTCGGCCTTACGATTCCATTGGTACAGGCACCGATGGCAGGGGTCTCCACTCCGGCCCTTGCCGCTGCGGTGTCTCAGGCCGGAGCACTTGGTTCAATCGGGGTAGGGGCCGCTGGCGCTACAGTCGCACATAACATGATCTGTCAGATACGACAGCAGACAAAAGCTCCCTTCAACGTCAATCTGTTTGCGCACAAGGCACCGGAAATCGACCCGGCCCGCGACAGGGGCTGGCTGGCATGGCTGAAACCGCTGTTCACCGAGTTCAATGCAGTCCCGCCAGCCAGACTGCATCCCATATACCGAAGCTTCAATGATGATCCGGACATGCTCGACATGCTTGTGCATATGAAGCCGCCAGTCGTCAGTTTCCATTTCGGGCTTCCTTCGTCTGAGAAGATCCTGGCCCTGAAAGCAACAGGTACTGTTTTGCTGGTAACAGTCACCAGTCTGGAGGAAGCCCGCGCTGCCGAGACCGCAGGAATGGATGCGATTGTAGCGCAAGGGATCGAGGCGGGCGGCCATCGTGGCATTTTCGATCCAGCAGGTCACGACGATGCACTGGGAACATTTGCCCTGACCCGCCTTCTTGTGCGCAAATGCCGCATTCCGGTAATTGCCGCTGGCGGTATCATGGATGGCGCAGGCATGGTGGCCGCCCTAGCCTTGGGTGCCGTCGCCACACAGATGGGCACGGCCTTCATTCTCTGCCCGGAGACAGACGCGGACGAAACATACCGAAAGGCTCTGGCGGGACCAGCCGCCTTTCACACACGCATGACAGATCTCATTTCAGGACGTCCTGCGCGTTGTCTCCAAAACCGGTTTACGGGTCTGAGAGACAGTGTCGGTATACCACCGGTTCCCGATTATCCCATTGCTTATGATGCGGGGAAAGCACTCAATAAAGCTGCCAGAAACTGTGGCGAAAGTGGTTTTGGTGCTTATTGGGCCGGTCAGGGAGCGCCTCTGGCGCGGGCCATGCCAGCGGGTCAACTCATAGACAAACTGAAGGAAGAGTTGCGAGAGGCTGGTTGTTTTGTGACGTAATCGCTACAGCGTGTCGTCAGTCAAGTCCTGAGTGACGCATGAAGATTGTACTTTCTGGCTGTCTGTGCTGATTGTTCTCTCGGTTTTCGGGGAAGCAGACAGATGCGGCGCTTTGGTTTGCGTGATGACCGATGGAACTCGACATCACACCGGGTCGGGAAGTCGGTATCGCTCCTGCAAAACCATTTCTGGAAAAGCAGGCTCAACTCTACTTTTCTTGCAGCCGTTCAGTTCGCCTCAATCATTATCATCTTTAACTGACGATATGCCGTAGCATTATCCTGCCTTTGAAGCAGACAGCTGTCCGCCAGTATTTCTATCCATATGCAACGCCAGCCGGATGCTTTCATGCCGGCCCGGAGGCATTTTGTTACCGACACCATCAGGATGCTTCTTCCGCGCGTGGGCACTGGACTGGCATTGCGTGCTGGAGCTTTCAGCCGTGGCGCGAATGACAAAATGAGAAAAATGTTTTGACATCGCATTGTTCCGTGTGCACATAAATAATCAGTCAGGTTTCCTGAAAAGCGCGTTCATCAATGGCGGTGAACGACGTGGAAATGGCACAAACGATCACGACGACACCCGGACGGCCAACGTGGGTCTCCGTGCCTGAAAAAGGCGTCTCCGTCCTATCTGATGGATGGGGGCTGGATGCGATGACGTGGACAAAGGATTCCTCAAAGCCGGAAACCCGCGTACCCTTCTTGCGGCGTTCCTGTACTTCGATGTCTCTTTCATGGTGTGGGTTCTGCTTGGCCCGCTGGGAATTTCGATTGCTCACGACCTGCATCTGAATGCTGGTCAGAAGGGGCTGCTGGTCGCGACCCCGGTTCTGGCGGGTGCGCTCCTGCGTGTGCTGGCGGGCGCGCTGGTCGATCACTTCGGGCCGCGCCGGGTCGCGATTGGCGCCCAGATTCTTGTTATTGCCGGATTGTTCCTGACATGGCTGATCGCGCCGCACAGCTATGGCGCACTGTTCGGGGTCGCACTTGTGCTGGGCGTTGCCGGGGCGTCGTTTGCCATTGCGCTGCCGCTCGCCTCTGCATGGTATCCGCCACAATATCAGGGCACGGCGCTGGGCATTGCCGGGGCCGGTAATTCGGGAACGGCGCTCGCTTCGCTGTTCGCGCCCGGCCTGGCCGTGCTTTATGGCTGGGTCAATGTGCTGGGGCTGGCGACGCTGCCACTGACCGCCGTGCTGGTCGCCTTTGTGTTCCTGGCCAGTGAACCGCCGCAGCGCCGCTCCACCGGGGGGCTGGTGACCTGGCTGCCTGTCCTACATAATGGCGACTGCTGGCTGCTGATGTTCTTTTATAGCGTGACATTCGGCGGTTTTGTGGGGCTTGCCTCGTTCCTGACCATCTATTTCAACGACCAGTACGGCCTGCCGCCCGCCATTGCCGGAAGCTGCACGGCGCTGGTCGTGTTTGTCGGATCCTTCGTGCGTCCGCTGGGGGGCGCCATGGCCGACCGGATCGGGGGCGAGCGTGCCCTGAGCATTCTGTTCGCGCTTGCGGTCGCCATCTTTGCCGTGATCGGCTTCGGCCTGCCCACGATCTGGCTGGCTTTTCCGGCCTTTTTCCTAGGCATGGTCGTGCTGGGTCTGGGCAATGGCGCGGTATTCCAGCTTGTGCCCACGCGTTTCCCCAGCCGGGTCGGTATCCTGACCGGACTGGTGGGCATGAGCGGCGGGGTAGGCGGGTTCTATCTGGCATCATCGCTGGGGGCCGCGCGGCAGGCCACGGGCTCTTACGGTCCCGGCTTCCTGGGCTTTGCCGCGGTTGCGCTGGTGGCGTTTGCCTGTGTTGGCGTGTGCCGCCGCCGCTGGGCGACTGAACGGCCCCGGATGTCGGCTGAAGCCGATGCCGCCGCCTCTTCATAATATCAGATCAGGAACGTATCCCGTGACCTGTATTTCCGACGTGCTCCGGCCCGCTTCGCTGACGGTCGGCTTCACCACCTTTCTTGCCAGCCTGTGTACCGGGCATGCAGCCTGCGCCGACACTGCACCCACCGCGGGTGTCACGGCAACCAGTATCCTGCCAACCTCGTCCCGTCCGCCTGAAAAAGCGACCATCCACCGCGCGACACTGCCACACAGCCCTGACTGGGGTGTCTTCAACGCAGGCAAGGGGGCTGCGGCCGGGTTCGGCACCGTGAGTGGTTTTGGTCAGGCGCGCTGGGCCGAGGACTGGAGCGATATTGTCAATACACCACCGGAACAGCGACGAAACGACTGGTTCAACCGCCTGAAATACATCCCCCTGACAGATAAAGGCGATATCTGGCTGTCCATCAATGGGGAGGAACGGCTGCGCTACGCCTTTGAAAATCAGCCGATGATGGGAGCCGCAGGCAAGACCAACGCCAGCCGCGTGTTGCTGCGCAGCCAGTATGGCGCTGACCTGCATCTGGGTGAACATGTCCATGCCTATGCCGAGTTCCTGTGGGGTGAAGCCGGGGGATCGAACTATTATGGTTACCAGACCGGGGTGCAGCGCGAACGGCTGGATCTCCAGCAGGGCATTCTGGAGGTGAAAGGCAGGATGCTGGGGGCGCGGATGGGCGTGATCGGTGGTCGCCAGATCTTTCTCGATGCCCCCGTTACCATGCAGTCCGCGCGCGACCTGACCAATGCCCAGCAGTCATGGGATGGCTTTCGCGGTTATGCAGTGTGGAAATCCTTCCGGCTCGACCTGTTCGATTTCATGCAGACCAACAAGCTGCCACGCAATGTCTTTGCCGATGGCACGAACTACAACGCCCGGATGTATGGGATCTATACATCTACGGCGCTGCCGAAGTTTTCGGTCATGGGGCAGAAAAGCCAGATTTTTGCTGATGTGTTCTTCATTGGCTACCTGTTCAACGGCGCATCAGCGGCGCTCGCCACCACAACGAGCACGCAGGCCGGATCGACCCGCCGCGACAATATCGGCGCGCGCGTGTGGGGGAATGTCGGCCCCTTCGATATCAGCCTGACGGGTGTGTTTCAGGGCGGCGAATTCCGTCCCGCCGGTGGGGGGACGACACGCCCGGTACGGGCCTACGCCGTCAACGGGACACTGGGATGGACGGCGAAGGGTCTGAAGGCGAAACCATCCGTCGCCCTGCAGGGCGACCTGTTTTCAGGCGGATCCTATCACAGTCAGGACGGCGCGGTCGGCACGTTTGCCACACCCTATTTCCCGCTGCCGTATTATAATGACGTGACACTGGCCCTGACATCGCAGAACCTGGTCGGCATCGGGCCGGTCATTACGGCAGCGCCACGGGCGAACCTGCATCTCAAGCTGCATGTCCCCGTTTTCTGGCGCGAAAGCACGCAGGATGCAGTGTATGGCACCGGCAGGATCTATGGCTGGCGCAACGGCCTGTCGGGCGGCTTCATCGGTACCACGCCCCAGACCCAGCTTGCGTGGAATTTCGCGCCCCACTGGACATGGACGCACGATATCGCAGGCTTCGTCGCATCGCAGGGGATGCACCACGCGGGGGCGAAGGACGGGGCGTTCTACATGCAGACCATGGAATTCAAATTCTGACCGCCGATCGTATGACAGGAGAAACGAACATGACCGGAACGGGAAACATCGTCATCATCGGCAACGGTATGATTGGCCATTACTGTGCCGAACAGCTTGTGGCGCATGGTCTGCATGAGGACTGCGCGATTCACATTTTTGGTGACGAACGCCACGATGCCTATGACCGCGTACACCTGACCGAATACATGAGTGGACAGGACGCGCTGGCGCTGCGCCTGCATGTGGATGATTTCCATGCCCATCACGGCCTGACCCTGCACCGTGGCGTCAGGGTGACACGCATCGACCGCGCGGCCCGGATGGTGGAAAGTGCTAAAGGCCTGCTGCCTTACGATACGCTGATCCTTGCCACCGGCTCCACGCCGTTCGTGCCGCCGGTTCCGGGCAATACGGGCACGGCGGGGCTGGTCTATCGCACGCTGGATGACCT
Source organism: Komagataeibacter kakiaceti JCM 25156 (assembly GCF_000613305.1). Next base: position 42 of record NZ_BAIO01000019.1, on the reverse strand, counting down.
TGACATGATCCGGGCCGCGGCACAGGCGCGTCGCACGGCGTG